>JBJTGC010000144.1:0-4460 GCA_046093725.1 Actinomycetota bacterium | reverse complement strand
GGTTGTGGTGGTGTTTTCCAATGGAACAGTCGAAAACGAAATCATCTCGCTGTCTGAAGAAATCGATGACGCTCATCTGGTGCGGGCCACATCTCACTTGAGCGCAGAGATTGTGGGCAAGTCCCTTGTTGACATTCAGTCCGTACCGCTCACGAATGAGGCTCACACAGACATCGTGTGCGCAGTTGCCGTGCAGTCACTTCAGCGTCACTCTGGCGATGAACCGGTGTTTGTCGGAGGTGCGGCTTCACTGGCGCAGTCATTTGAAGCAGTTGAAGTGGTGCGCAATGTTCTTCAAATCGTAGAACAGCAATATGTCGTGGTGTCATTATTGAAAGACGTTCTCGACAGAGGCCTCTCTGTCGCTATCGGGGCCGAGCATGGTGTCGAGCCGCTCGCTGCATGTTCTGTCGTCGTTGCGCCGGTTGTCGCTGATGGTGAAGTCATGGGTTCTGTCGGTGTGCTCGGTCCGACCCGCATGAACTATCCGCAGGCATTGGCCACGGTTGAAGTGGTGGGGGAACAGCTCGGTCGTCGTCTCGCAGAAGGTTCATGAGTCATATCTATGTCTGCTGACTTCTACGAACTACTTGGTGTGCCGCGTACCGCAGATGCCGACACTCTCAAGAAGGCATATCGCCGCAAGGCGCGCGAGTTGCATCCTGATGCCAACCCGGACAAGCCCGAAGCAGAAGAGCAATTCAAACTCGTCACTCGTGCCTACGAGGTGTTGTCCGACCCCGATGCACGTGCGCGTTACGACCGCTTCGGTGAAGACGGCATCAGTGGTGCAGCCTCGTCGGGAGACCCGTTTGGTGCCGGCGGACTTGGTGACATCTTCGAAGCGTTCTTTGGTGGCTCGCCCTTCGGTGCCGGTGGACGTGCGCAATCCGGCCCACCGCGTGGACAAGACCTGGAAATTGTCGCTGACATCACACTTGAGCAAGCAGTGTTTGGTGGCACCATTCCGATTGATGTGCGTACCGCGGTGCGATGCGATGAGTGCAACGGAACTGGGGCCGGCGGTGGCACGCAGCCAGTGTCGTGTAGTGACTGTGGTGGTTCAGGTCAGGTGCGCCGAGTTCGACAGAGTTTGCTCGGACAAATGGTCACCTCTGGGCCGTGTGCCCGTTGTTCGGGGTACGGGCAAGTGGTGATGACCCCATGTTTCTGCATGCAAAGGCGAAGGTCGCACCGTCAGCGTGGTCGACTACACAATCGACGTACCTGCAGGGGTCGATACTGGGTCAACCTTGCGGCTCACTGGCCGAGGTGCTGTGGGTCCCCGCGGCGGGTCTTCAGGTGATCTCTACGTGCACATCAGAGTTGCTGAACACGACACGTTCGTGCGCGACGGTGCCGACTTGGTGTGCAATGTGTCGGTGTCGATTGCACAAGCAGCACTCGGCACCCATGTGGTGCTCGACACCCTTGATGGGCCGGAGGATCTCATTGTTCCGGCCGGCACACAACATGGCAGGCAATTCGTGATGAGAGGGCGCGGTGTACCTGTGTTGAATGGGCGCGGCCGAGGAAACCTCATCGTGCGTATCGCAGTCGACATACCCACCAAGCTGACGGCTGAAGAAGAGGCGTTATTGCGTCAGTTCGCCGAATTGCGTGGTGACGACGTGACACCAGAGGACAAGAGCATTTTCTCGCGCATCAAGTCCGCGTTTTCGTGAGAACTGATTTGGTATGAACCCAGATCTGCGCATGTCTGCAGCACATGTCTTCGTTGACAATCTCGGCGACCCGCAACTCGACGACGAGACATCTCACCACTTGGGCGACGTGTTGAGATTGCGCGACGGAGAACCAGTGTCAGTGAGCGACGGGCGAGGTTCGTGGAGGATCTGTCGCTATGTGGCGAAGGGGCAACTGCGGGTCGAGTCAGACATAGAAACCGTCACGACTCGCTTGCGACGAGTGGGGGTGGCGATGGTGCCGGTGAAAGGCGACCGCACCGAATGGGCCGTCGAGAAGTTGGTGGAAGTGGGGGTCGACGACATCGTGCTGTTGGCGGCGACACGTCGGTCGGTGGTGCGATGGGATGACGAGAAGTGGCAACATCAGCACGATCGGTACTCGCGAATCGTTCTTGCAGCTGCGCGTCAATCGCGCTGTGTGTGGCTGCCCACATTGCAGTCGAATGTCGACGCCTCGACAATCACCCGCCAGGCGGGCGTGGCGGTTGCGGACATTGGAGCGCCCGCACTAGATGCCTCGATTGTCAGCATGGTGATCATCGGGCCTGAGGGGGGCTTCGATACCGACGAGTTGACGGACGCCCCGCGTGTGGCCCTGGCAGACGGGGTGCTACGAGCTGAGACTGCCGCGATTGTGGCGGCGACTCGTATGGTCGCACACTTGCCGCGCTGAACCGACCACACTGTGTAGCGATATGGCGCACCCCACCGACGACGAGCTGCTCAAGGATTCACCGTTCACGTTGCTGGTCGGCGAGCGACTGAGGCGCATTCGTCAGCAAAAGCGCATGTCACTGAGCGAAGTGGAGACCTCAAGCGACAGTGAGTTCAAAGCGTCGGTGCTCGGTGCGTACGAACGTGGTGAGCGCGCCATCTCGGTACCGCGGCTTGAACGTCTGGCACGTTTCTATGGTGTCAGCGTTGAGCAATTGCTGCCGCGCGACGCACACAGCTCTGACACATCATCGACGGCAACAGCAGGAAAAATCAGAATCGACGTTGCGAAGTTGTCAACTATGCCTGGGTCACAATTCGAGATGCTCGAGCGGTTCTTACGAATGATTCAAGTGCAGCGTCAGGATTTCAACGGGAAAGTCATCACGGTGCGGGCTCATGACACGCGTGCGATTGCCGTGATGCTGGATGTGGCAGTCGACAGTGTCGGAGACAAACTGGGGGAACTCGGTTTGTTGTTCGTCCCACCTGCATCGACGTGACCACATCGGATCAGACTTCATCGAGGCACGCCGACTCGTTCGGTGTCTACATCCACATTCCGTTTTGTCACAAGAAGTGTGACTATTGCGCCTTTGCCACTTGGGCAGACAAACAGTCGTTGGTTACCGACTACATGTCGGCGTTACAGGCCGACATCGAACGTGTCGTACGCAATGGGCTGTCGACGGTCGACACGGTGTTCGTCGGTGGAGGTACTCCAACGATCGTCGACCCGGAGGCTCTCGCTGCCTGCATCGAGTTGTTACCAAAGGCCTCGGGAGCAGAAGTCACGGTCGAATGCAACCCCGACGATGTCACGCTCGAGTTGATGCAGCGGTACGCGCGCGCCGGCGTCAATCGCATCAGTATGGGTGTCCAGTCGATGCGACCTTCCGTGCTGGCATCGTTGGGTCGCACGCACAACATCGAGCATGTGCAAGCTGCAGTTGCAGCAGTTCGTGATGCTGGTATCGAAGGGCTGAATCTAGACCTCATCTACGGCGCGCACGGGGAGACTCTTGATGATTGGTCGCGCACGCTGAGGGAAGCGGTTGAACTGTCGCCAACTCACATTTCTGCGTATGCACTCACTGTCGAAGCTGGCACACCTTTGGCGCTCGATACGGTGCGACACCCTGACGATGATGACCTCGCAGACAAGTACATAGTTGCTGATGACATTCTCACCGAAGCTGGGCTCGAAAACTATGAGATCTCCAACTGGGCTCGATCTGGTTACGAGTGTCGACACAACATCATCTACTGGACTCAAGGCAACTATCTCGGTGTTGGTTGTGCAGCACACAGTCATGACCATGGTCGTCGGTGGTGGAATGTGCGCACGCCTGAGCGTTACATTCAGGCTGTCACGCGTGATGAGTCCACCGAGGCGGCGGGGGAGACTCTTGACGCTGCCACCCGAGAGCGCGAACGTCTCGAGTTGATGTTGCGGATGCGCGACGGCATCGAAGTACATCACTTGCCGATTGAAGATCTGCAGGGTCTGGTGACGGTGCGCAATGGACGGGCATGTTTGACCCAACAGGGCCGACTTTTGGCCAACGGAGTGAGCCTCAAAATAATCCCCTGATAACCTGAGCAGTCCCTAGTTAGGGCGCGTAGCTCAGTTGGTTAGAGCGCTACCATGACACGGTAGAGGTCCCGGGTTCGAGTCCCGTCGTGCCCACCACATGGCAGTCGTGTTGGCGCTTCTCACTGCCGTTGTCTACGGATCCGCCGACTTTCTTGGTGGCAAGGCCACTCGTCATGTGTCGGCAATCGGTGTCACCTTCGTCGGACAGATCTTTGGTATCGCGGTTCTCGCCATCGCCACACTCGTGTCAGACCTTCCTGCTCCACCGGCATCTGACTGGGCATGGAGTGCATTGGCCGGAGTACTTGGTTCGACCGGACTGGTTGTTTTTTATAAGGCGATGAGTTCTGGTCACATGACCGTTGCGGCACCGACCGCAGCAGTGACAGGGGCGGTGGTTCCCATCATCGCAGGATTATCGATGGGGGAGCGTCCAAGTG
>JBJTGC010000143.1:0-12255 GCA_046093725.1 Actinomycetota bacterium | reverse complement strand
CAACCAACTGGTGCTCACGGAAATGGTGCTGTCGATGATGTGTCGGTGTTGCGTCGTCGATTGCGCCGAGAGCGATTCGCCATTCCGCTCGTCACGATCTCGTGGCTCATCATCCTCACAGTGGTTGTCAGTTCGGTCATTCGTATCGAGCGATGGGAAGTTGCACCGGGTGAGGCATTGACCGTGTCTGATCGCATCGACGTCAATGCGAAGGAAGGCGGCGAGAAGGCGCCAGAGCGATTCAGACCGAAGAACAGAATCCGCTTTGTCACGGCATTTGCTGGTCAACTCACCGCACTCGATGCGTTCGTCGGATGGATTGACCCACATGTGCAAGTCGACACTTTTGTCGAGCATTTCGGTGAGCAAGACCCTGCAGATCAACGACAAATTGCTTTCCAATCCATGTTCGGTGCACAGCAAGTCGCTGAATATGTTGCGTTCTCGCGTCTCGGATACGACGCCACTTTCAGTCAGGGTGCCGCGGTGGTGGAAGAGCCACTGTGTCTCGAAAACCCCGACCCGTTGAGCGCATGCAAGGTGTTGAACGTCGGTGACACCATCACCTCACTCGACGGAAAACCAGTCAACAAACTGACGGATATTTCGCCGATCATGGCGGCGCGTGAACCAGGTGATGTCGTTGACATAACGGTTCAGCCCCGTGACGGCAGCAAGAAGCAGAACAAGAAGGTGAAGCTAATTGCCAATCCAGATGACGCTGCACAAACCCTTGTTGGTTTCACGCCTGCCGACACCCGTACCGTTGACTTGCCATTCGAGGTCACCATCGCCACCTCCGACATCGGAGGTCCGTCGGCTGGTCTCGCATTCACGTTGGCACTTCTTGACGAGTTGAGCCCCGGCGAGTTGATGGGGAAGCGCAAGGTTGCCGCCACGGGAACCATCAATGAAGACGGTGAAGTGGGTGCCATCGGCGCACTGGTTCAAAAGGCAGTCGCGGTGCGTGATTCAGGTGCCACGGTGTTCCTCGTTCCGAAGGACCAGACCGAGGACGAAATCAAGGCTGCGCAGAAGGCTGCTGGCTCTGGGGTACGCATCATTGCTGTAGGCACACTCGATGAGGCGCTGCACGTGCTTGATGAATTGGGTGGGGACCCGCTACCGCGCATCAACACCTGACGCGGCGTAGCCCGCCGATTGCCACCATCGAGACTGTCCACAGCCGTACTCTTGTTGTACTCATGGCCATTTCGTTCTCCCGCCCGGACCCGGCCTCTCCTGCAGCAGTGGGGTCGGCCACGTTCCCCGTCAATCGACGGGGATACGACCCTGCCGAAGTGCGTGACTTCCTGCGCATGGTGGCGGCCGAACTGGCCCGTTTGCAGGAAAGAGAGCGATTTCTCGAGAGCGAACTTCGCGCCCTGCAGACCAAGGGCATGTCATCGCCTGGTCGTCTCGATGAAGAGACCGTCACCACGTTGTTGGGTGAAGAAGCAGCACGCGTGTTGTCGACAGCACGCGACGCAAGTGTGCAGATTCGCAACAGGGCTGAAGAGTCTGCGACTCGACTCGTTCGCGAAGCCGCAGAAGACGCAGCACGTATTCGAGAGTCAGCTCAGGCTGAATCAAATCGCATTCGAAACGATGCAAACAGCGACGCAGAATCAGAAGTGGAACTCGCGAAACAGCAAGGCCGAGACATGGTCTTTGAAGCACGCGAGTACCGCGAGAAGGTGTTGTCAGAACTTGCGCGTCGCCGTGACGCAGCACGTGCACAAATCGAACAGTTGTTGCACGGCCGTGATCGTTTGCTAAACGCCTTCGAACGTGCGCGCATCGCATCTGAAGATGTCATCAACGGTCTTGAGGCTGCGCACGACGAACCTGAAATGTTGGTGAATCTCTCGCCGACCACCGGTCCGTTGCCTGCGGTGTTGCCAGCTCGTGAACCTAACCCGACGGCACCAGCACCTTTCGATCATGAAACTGCGGTCGAGGTTGTATCCGAGCCTGCTGTTGACAATGCGGCGGCGGACACTGTTGAGGACTCGATTGAGGTGTTCGATGTTGAAGAGCACGTCATGGAAGAGCCCATCGAAGTTGTGCCCGCCACAGAACTCGATACGGCTGCGTCAGAAAGCGACGTCCCGTTCTATGACCATGCACTGAGCGATTCAGAATTGCATGCCGATAACGATGCGGCGGTGCATCCGGAGGTGTCGAATCCGTCGAACATGCATCCGTCTCTGATGGACGGGAAAGACACGTCTGAATCAACAGACGAAACCGGTCCCTTGGCAACAGTTGTGTCGTTGTTCGACGGACGTCGCGGTAAGAAAACGAAGACTGGCAAGCCGAGTATCGAAGAAGCACACGACGTGCCGACGGTTGAATCTCCGGTGATTGAGCCAATGGCAGACGTTGTGGTCGCAACGGTGGAACCCGACGATGACACTTCTCCGAATCAACAACTGAGTAAAACGGCAGTAGATGACATCTTCAAGCGTTTGCGAGCCTCATCGCCCGCATCGGTCACAAAGGCTGTCGAGAAGAAGAAGTCGGCTGAGTCGTCTGGGGTCTCGTCAGAACCAGAACCCACTTCCGCACCGAGTGTCCGTAAGCCGCTTGCCGTAACTCCGGTTGTTGAACCAGAGAAGTTCATTCATCGCGATGAAGTCCTCGCGCCAATCATCGAGACTTTGGCTAAGAAAATTAAGCGGGTGCTCGCCGACGAGCAGAACGCGATTCTTGAGGTGTTGGAGAGCAAAAAGCGCAAGATCGATGTCGACGTGCTGATTGGAAGCGAGAAGGTGCACACAGCGCGTCATACCGATGCATTGACCGACACAGTGATGAAAGCCGCGATGGAAGGTGCCAAGACCACGAAGACTGCGCGTGGTTCAGTGAAGCGAGTCACGCCGGCTGCAGTGATGTCTGCGATGGGAGATGTGCTCGAAGAACACCTCGTGTCGTCGATGCGCGCGAAGCTCGAATCAATCCTGTCTGACTGTGACGGCGATCGCGAAGCAATTTCTGAAGGTGTTCGCAACACTTATCGTGAGTGGAAGATGCAGCGAGCAGATGATGTTGCAGCAGATATTGCGTGCGCATCTTTCGTGCGCGGAAGCGTCGAATCGCTCGAACCAGGTACAAAAGTATGTTGGATGGTCGACCCGAACGGGCCGGCATGTCCGGACGCTGAAGATAATTCATTGGCAGGACCAACTATGTGTGGAGAGCCTTTCCCAACGGGTCACACAATGCCACCAGCACATGTCGGCTGCCGTTGCATCATTAGCCCTGCGCACTAGTAGCGTCAGCGCGAGTGCGCAACCCCTCTGATCTCCCCCCGAGCGGACCTGGCGGACAACCGCCCTTCCGCATTCCGCAGTTGAAGTTCGGCCGACCGAGCAAAGGTCGGATTCTTGTTTCCATCATCGTTGGGCTGTTGCTCGTACTGGCCTTCAGTGCACGCAGTCTGTCCACGTTTTTCGTGAACATTCTCTGGTTCCGCGGACTTGGCCAAAGCGATGTCTACTTCGGCGTTCTCAGCGCAAAGGTGCAGCTGGTTGCCATCTTCACGTTGGGCTTTGCGATCGTCGCGTGGGTCAACCTGTTCATTACTGATCGGCTAGCTCCGCTCGTTTTGCCACACACACCGGAAGACCGAGCCATTCTGCGTGTGCAACAGGCAATCAGTAAACGTCGCGGCACGATTCGCGCCGGCGTTGCTCTTGGGCTCGGGTTGATTGCCGGATTGCCGGCGGCCACGCAATGGCAAGAATGGATTTTGTTCCGTCATCGTCAAGCATTCGCTGATGGCGACCCACAATTCAAAGCAAACGTGGGTTTCTACATCTTCCGTTTGCCCTTTGCAGAGTTCGTCGTGAACTGGGCGTTCGGCGCCCTCATCTTCATCGTTCTGCTCATGTTGTTCGCTCACTTCATCAACGGCGGTATTCGCCCTCAGGCACGCACGAACAGGATGACACCTCAGTCGAAGGTACACATATCAGTGCTGTTGGCCGCAGCCGCGTTGTTACGCGCTGCTGGCTACTGGTTGGCACGCTTCGACCTCACACGCTCGCAGCGTGGTGTGGTGCAAGGTGCGTTGTACACCGACGTAAATGCGCAACTTCCTGCCATCAACCTCATGATTCTCGTGTCGGTTGCTGTTGCTGCACTTCTGCTGTGGAACGTGCGTCAACGCGGATGGCGAATTCCTGTACTTGCTGTTGGCTTGTGGGTGGTCGTAGCCGTCACAGCTGGCACTTTGTACCCGACCCTCGTGCAACGTTTTGTGGTGCAGCCCAACGTGAGCACTCGCGAGTTGCCGTTCATCGAGCGAAATATCGATGCCACGAAAGCAGCGCTCGGCCTCGAGAACGTCGAACGGAAGCAAATTTCCTTTGGCGAAGTGGACACTGAAGAGGCAAAGGCGAACGACCTTCCATTACGCGATGTTCGCCAACTCGATGCAGTGCAAATGCGCAATCGATTTGGTCTTGACCAAGGATTGACCTCGTTCTATGCAGTTCGTGATCTCGACGTAGACAGGTACTCAATTGACGGACGCATGCAGCAGGTGATGGTTGCATCCCGCGAGCTGAACACCGACGGCATTCCGAACAGAACCTGGGTGTCGCGGCATCTCATCTACACGCACGGTTGTGGTGTCATCGCGGCACCAGCGAGCGTGGTCACTTCCGATGGTCGACCCTCGTATGTCGACTTGAAGGTGACAAAACCGCAGCTGTATTTCGGAGACCAGCTCGATGGTTACAGCGTGGTGAACACCGACCAAGACGAACAAGCGTGCCCAAGCACAACAGCTGGTGAATACACCGGTGAGCGGGGAGTACGCGTTGACAGCGTGCTACGCCGTTTGGCTTTGGCAATCAACTTCGGCGAATACAACCTGTTTGGGTCACGCCTCATCACCGAAGATTCTCAACTGCTCTGGGTACGTGATGTGCGTGAGCGCGTGCAGAAAATCGCACCGTTCCTGCACTTCGACAGTGATCCGTACCCAGTGGTGGTGAAGGGCGAAGTGAAGTGGATTATCGATGCCTACACCACTACTGATCGTTACCCGTACGCACAAAACGCAAACACTGGTCAGCTGACAGCAAATAGCGGTCTTGCTCATTCGTTCAATTACGTGCGCAACAGTGTGAAAGCTGTTGTTGATGCGTACTCGGGTGATGTCACGATGTATGTGGTCGACACCAAAGACCCCATCATTCGCGCATGGCGCTCTGCGTTCCCGAAGTTGTTCACTCCAAAGAGTGAGGCACCAGAAGAACTAGTCGCCCACTTCCGCTATCCGGAAGATCTGTTCCGTGTGCAGTCGAATGTGTTTGGCAAGTATCAATTTGACGAAGCGAACTTGTTCTTCAACCGCGATGCGGCATGGAGCGTGGCTCAAGCACCGCCAATTGAGCCCGAGGGTGCGACCTCGGCGCCAACTGTCGCGACAGGGCCAGGCACATTGCAAGTTGACTCAGTCGATGTTGCCGATGCCAACGTGCTTCGCTTCACGCCGTACTACACGATCTTTCATGCACCAGATGGCAGTAGTGATGCGGGAACCTTCTCGATGTTGCGGCCATACGTTCCGTTCTCCTCTGACGACAGTCGTAAAGAATTGCGCGCCATGATGGTGGTGTCGTCAGATCCCGACACGTACGGGAAGATCACTGTCTACGAAATGTCGACACCTCTGCCTCCAGGGCCCGCAACGATTGCAGCTGAGTTTGAAAGTGACCCTGTGGTGAGTGAAATCATCACTCCGCTCGATCTGCGAGGAAGTCGCGTCACTTATGGCGACCTGCAGATAGTTCCGATTGCCAAGGGAGTCGTGTATCTGCGCCCGATGTTCGTGCAACCGCAAGACGCCGACGCCAAGCAAGTGTTCGTGCGCAAAATTCTCGGTTGGTACAACGGTCGAACAGTAATCGCGGACAGTGTGACTCAAGCGGTCTCGCGACTTCTGCCAGGCTTCACCACGAACTTAGGTGACCGCGTTGGTTCTGCAACCTCTGCGTCGACTGTTCCTGCGACGACAGTTCCAGGAGGAAGTGCGCCGTCGCCGTCGACTACCGCTCCGATGTCCACCTCTGAGAACGGATCTCCACAACAACTTCTTGCTCAGGCGGATGAGTTGTTTGCGGAAGCTGATGCCGCACTCGCGCAGACGCCGCCAGATTTCGCCACCTACCAGGCGAAGCAAAGTCAGGCACGGGAACTAGTTCAGCGTGCACTGCAATTGTTGAACGGCTGAGTGGCCTAGCCGCGGTTTTGGCGGCGAATCTCTTCAGCGAGTCCGGCAAGATCTTGACGGAAAGCAATTTCGTAGCGCGCCTGTTCACTGGCAAGTCGTACCTGTGAGGCGCGAATCTGTTCGATAGTGGCGCTCATGTCGTCGTCTGAGGAGTGCGACAAGTTCTCGATGTCACTTCCAAGTTCATGAAGCTGGCGGGATAACTCGGAACCCAAATTGCTGACTGATGTCTCGATTGAACTGACGCGAGCAAGAAGTGCAGATGTGGCTCCGGTGGCAGACGCGACGTCGGAGACCTGTTGTGTGAGTTGTTGTCGCAAGGACTCGATTTCGGCTGTGAGAGCAGCAAGCGATGCAGCCATTTGCTCCCGTTCGCGTTTTCTGCGTCCCATTGTGTCTGCCAAATTCATCGAGGTGGCAGGTTGTGCACCTGCACTGTCGCTCGCTACGGTAGTGCTCCTACTACGACGCGGGGTGGAGCAGCCCGGTAGCTCGTCGGGCTCATAACCCGAAGGTCGCAGGTTCAAATCCTGCCCCCGCCACTATTGGATCCGTCGCAGAACTAGCGTCGTCTTCGTGACATTGCTTGAAGTTCTCGGCGTCATCGCCTTTGCATTGTCGGGCGGTGCAGTTGCCGTCCGGTCCGGCATGGATTGGCTCGGGGTCATTGTTCTCGCCATTGTCAGCTCGGTTGGCGGCGGAACTTTGCGAGACATCCTGCTCGGTGACACTCCCGTGTGGTGGGTGAACGAATCCTGGCCAATTGCTCTTGCCGTTGCCGTTGCAATCGTTGTGATTGCTGTGGGGCACCGCGTGCCGCACGTGTCGCTTGATTCACCGCGTGCCGTGCTCATCGCAGATGCTGGCGGACTTGCTGCTTTCTCGGTGAGTGGTGCCTTGGCGGCGCATGCCGCTGGTGTTCCAAGCGTGGCCGTCGGTGTTGTAGAGCTATTCGCTCGACAAGGTGGTGACTGGAGAGACGAACGTGTGCGATGGGGGCTCGGTGCTCTTGTTTGGGTTGCTGCTGCCGGCATTGTGTCTGATGCCATCACACTTTTTTGAACGATGAATCGACTTGCCCCCGTACTCTTTAGGGCACATGCGTACGAGTAGTGGTGCCCCAAAGATGGCACGTGTCGTTGGCGGGTTTCTGCTACTTGGCGTCCTGTCATCGTGCCGCTACGAAGCTTCAACGAGTATTGACACAGAGACCACGGAAGGTTGGTCTGAGGCAACACCTGTCAAAGTGCCGGAAATTACTGACGAAGTTGTGGTGAAAGAAGGGGTGCTTCTCGATGGCCAATATTGGGCCATGGATGCTGAGGTTGATGCGTCCGGCGACTTGATTTTCTCCATTGCTCGTGTGCGCTTTGGTGCTGTGTGCGAGCAGTGGGCCAAAGAACAAGGCCGTGGAGATGTCGGTTGTCTCAATGACTATGCCGTCGATACCACTTTGAGCGCTTTGGTGCCTGCGCGTGACGCACTGAAAGTGTCTGTTGTGTCGGTCTCTGACCAGGCTCGTCGGTATGACATCTCAGAGGAGGCAATGGTTCAGCTGCTCGCGGGTGACACCAGCGGATCTCCGAGAGACTTTGACTTCGCCCCATTCCCATATGTGGTGACAGTCCTAAACGGAACAGTTCTGACCGCCGACCAGGTGTGGGTGCCCTAAGCAGTCAAATCAGCCGAGGCTTCTGGGCAAGTAGCGCAGCTGAAATTGCGGCTGCAGCGCCACACAATCCCGAGGCAATGAAGATTCGGTCAAAGTGTCCGACTGTTGTTTGCCCAACCGTGTCGCCAAGAAGAACTGCAGCAATTGCCACACCGAGAGCCGTACTCATTCGTTGGATGGTTTGGTTCAGCCCGCTCGCAGCTGCGTATTGGTTCGCAGAAACCTCCGCCACGACACCGGCGTAAAGGCATGGCCACGCAACTCCCGATCCGATTCCTGTCAGCAGGATTGATGGCAACCACACACCAAGAATGTTTGGCTCATCGCCCGCAGCAAAAAACATGATGAGCGCGCCAGCTGTGAAGAACACGCCACCTGGAATGAGGAGTGTCTGCGTTCCACGTGTGCGGAGTAGTCGCGCGGTGATGGGGGCCATGATTGCGCCACACAACGCGAGTGGTGTGAGAAGAATGCCGGCATCGCGAGCGCTGTAATCCCACACATCGGTGAGAAAAAGCACATACCCAAAGAACACGATGAAGAAGCCGGTTCCGAACACGAGTGTGCCGACATTCGATGAACGGAACGTCGCAAACTTGAAGAGTGAGAGGTCGAGAATAGGGAATTCTCGGTTGCGACTGCGCTGCACCAAGTACGTGATGAATACGGCGCCGAGAAAGATTCCGAGAATCACGCGCGGATCACTCCAGCCCCACGGGCGACTTTGCACGAGGCCACCGATAATCAGGCTCATCGACACCATGATGAGCGCAGCCCCGGGAATGTCTGGGCGGGCATCGGTCATTGCGCGCCTGTCTTCCTTCACAAATTTCAAAATGAGCAACATGCCGATGCTGCCGCCAGGTGCCATCGCAAAAAATGCCCAGCGCCAACCGCCGACATCAACCAAGAAACCACCGAGAGATGGGCCCAATGCCGCAGCTATCTGCCCGGCGGCGGTGTAACCCGTCACGGCAGTTGCCCGATGTGAGTCGGGAAATGCTGCCACCAACAAAGCAATGCCAGCAGGCGTGGATAGAGCAGAACCAAACGCTTGGAATACTCGCGCGACAAGCAACAAAGGAATGTTCGGTGCAAGTCCGCAGGCGAGCGCTGACACGGCGAAGAGTCCGGCACCAACCAGCAACATGCGTCGCGGTCCGTATTTGGTGACAATCACGCCACTGACGATCAGTGATGCACCAGCCATGATCGTGTACAGATTGATGACCCATGAAAGTGTCGATGTACTGATGGTGGGGAAGTCGTCGCGGATGCTGGGGAATGCAACATTCGTTATCGAGAGCGCCAACCCGGACTGGGACATACAGAGTGCGCTCGCAAAGAGCACCACCCACGCCTCACGGGGGACCCCTTTCGACGACTCTGGCACGTTGTCGACACTATGTTGAGTGGGTGGCTCGTTCTGACCATTCGACATTGCATCGTCGCGCACAATTTCTGAATATCGATGACGCCCGCGAACGTGCGAGGCGGCACTTGCCCCGCATGGTGTTTGACTACGTGGACGGTGGGTCTGGTGCTGAAATCACCATGAATGCAAACAGGGCCGCATTCGATGAAGTCACTTTCCGACCACGTATGGGCGAGCCGCCAGCATCTATCTCCCTAAGTACCACTGTTCTAGGGCAAGAGCTACGTAGTCCGTTGCTGTTTGCGCCGTGCGGTCTGATGGGAACCATGCATCCCGATGCTGAGTCCGGCACAGTGCGCGTGGCCGAGGCAAAGGGCACTATTGCTGCCATCAGCTCGTACTCGAGCAAGTCGCTCGAACACATTGCGGCAGCGTCATCGGCGACGAAATGGTTCCAGTTGTATTTCCTCGGTGGTCGTGCCGGAGCGATGAGTCTGGTCGAACGTGCCGAGGCCTGTGGTTACGGCGCCATTGTGCTCACACTCGACACGAACGTTCCGGCAAGCCGAGAGCGCGACACACGCAACCGTGTGATTTTTCCGCTCGCATTGAATTACACCAGCATCAAGCGGTTTGGCCCGATGTCGCTTGCTCGACCACGTTGGCTGTGGCGTTTTTTACGCGCCGGAATGCCGTTTCACGTGGCAAATGTGGTTGAAGCACCAACCCTCTCTGATGTCGACACTCATGCATCGATCTTCAATAGTCCGCCCGGATGGAACGATGTCGAATGGATTCGGCAACGGTTCAGCGGCAAAGTGGTGGTGAAGGGAATACTCACTGCTAACGATGCACGTCGCGCAGTAGAAGTTGGTGCCGATGCCATCATCGTGTCGAATCACGGCGGTCGACAACTAGACGGTGCACCTGCGACATTGCGAGCGCTTCCAGAAGTTGTTGAAGCCGTCGGTGGACGGGTTGAGGTGTACATGGACGGCGGTATTCGCCGAGGCTCAGACATTGCGAAAGCAATGGCACTCGGAGCTCGCGCAGTCTTCATCGGACGTCCGTACCTTTATGGTCTTGCCCTTGCAGGCGACGCCGGTGTCGCAGCGGTTCACGACATGATGACGGCACAATTGACTGAGACGATGCATTTGCTTGGTTGCGATGACGTGCGCAAGCTTGACTCGTCGTGGTTGTGGTGAACGATATGGATGCCGACTTGGACGATGTCGAGTACTTAGAGCGGTCGTTTCTCGATGGCCCTCGTACGCGTTTGCGGGAATTCGGAACAGTCACGCGAGTGACGTGCGAATTGATCAATGGGTTTCGACGTCTGCATTTCGTGGGGCCATGCGTGACGGTGTTTGGCTCGGCGCGCATTGCTGAGGGAACCCCTGATTACGAGCTTGCACGACGTGTCGGAACCGAGATGAGTCGTCTCGGGTTCACAGTGATGACCGGTGGAGGCCCAGGCATCATGCAGGCCGCAAACCGCGGAGCAAAAGATGCAGGTGGCTTCAGTGTTGGTTGCACCATCAACCTGCCCCGTGAAAAACACGCCAATCCGTATCTCGATGTGTCTGTCGACTTCAGGTATTTCTTCGTGCGAAAAGTGATGCTGGTGAAGTATTCATATGCATTCATCGTGATGCCTGGTGGTTTCGGCACACTTGATGAACTATTCGAGGCATTGACTCTCATTCAGACTGCGAAGATCCACGATTTCCCGATGGTGGTAATGGGCACTCAGTATTGGTCAGCACTTGTGGCCCAGCTAGATGACATGGTCACGCACGGCACTATCAATCGCGAAGACCTCAATTTGTTGCTCGTCACTGACAGCGTCGATGAGGCAGTTGCTCACGTACAACGCTGTGCTGTCGAACGTTTCAGGTTGCACCGTCGACTCAAGCCCATTCGCGCACTCGGAGAACACGCTCGACCCTGAACGGTCGATCTATTTGTGCACCGACACGTACACCGCAGTTGCCTCTGCAACCACCGTGTCATCGTGGCGAACTTCACCGCTCGCAAAGCTCTTGCGCCCATCGACACCAGTGCCGCGCGCAGTGACTGTCAGAGGAACACCAAGTGGTGTGCCTGCACGGAAGCGGATGTTCAGTGCAACGGTGAGACCACTCGCGCCTGCTGCTGTTGAGGCGACGCCAAGCACTTCGTCGAGCATTGTCGCGACTATTCCGCCGTGTGCTTTGTCGGGTGGCCCCGACATCGAGGCATCAAGCACGGCATGTGCCGTGACTTCTACAGGTTCGTAGGTGTCACCAGGAACCGGCACGGGATCAAACGACAGGATCGGTGCGCGAGGGTTCAGTGGGCCAGAACCTGCTTGAGTGACGTTTTCGATTCGACCATTGAGGTGGCGCACGATGGTGATGTACGGATGGCGCACCTTGGTGCGCAGTCGGTCATTCACCACTTTGATGTCGGCTGCAATGGCGGACTTCGCGGCATCGTCGACGTCTGTGCGCATCACGGCATCAAGAAGTTCACGAACAACCGCAATGAGTTCATGTGATTCTGTAGAAATCGAATCGGGAGAAGGAATTGAGTCGCCCATTGACTTCGCAAGTTCCATTGCAGAACGTGGTGCTGGTTCCGTACTCATCGGGAAGGCAAAGTATCACCTGCGATAGATGTTGCGCTGTGCTTCGTGCGTGCAAGCGGAGTTCGCTACTGTGCAGCAATGAGTTCAAAGCCCGATGTTGCAATTCCTGCTGGTGAGCCGCCGGCCGATCTTCTCATTGAAGACTTGGTGGTAGGAACAGGCGATGAAGCAGTAAAAGGTCGCAATGTAGATGTGCACTATGTGGGCGTTGCATGGAGCACGCAGCGCCAGTTCGATGCATCGTGGGACCGCAATGACACGTTCGAATTTCGTCTTGGTGCCGGTCAGGTTATTTCCGGATGGGACGAGGGCGTTGCCGGCATGAAGGT
>JBJTGC010000142.1:0-4411 GCA_046093725.1 Actinomycetota bacterium | reverse complement strand
CGTGAATTCCGTGAAGAGCGAGCCACGGCAGCGTCGTACGGGCAGCTTCTGCAACGGTGAAATCAACCACCACTTCGCATCGGGCGTCGGCAAGCGCCTTCAACTCCGTTGCCACCGTGAGCCCATGCGAAGTTGTTCCGCCACCGACAGTGTCGACCAGTGCCACAAGTTCCATGTCCTTGGCCGCAGCGACTGAATCACACACAGTTGCACCCATGCGCCCGTTTGCACCGACAACTCCGACACGAATCATGTGATTGACCGTAGTCGTTTCAAACAAAAGAGCCAGTCACGGTTTCCCGTGCTGGCTCTTTCGAATGTTGAAGGAGTCTCACGACCCCACGTATTAACGGTCGCGACGTGCTTGACGACCCGGACCCAAGTCGCCGAAGTCGCTGCGCAGCTCTGCATCGAACTCGTCTTCAAATGACACAGCGACTGCGTCTCCTGATGAGTCCGACGAACCGCGACGCTCGCCACGGTCATTGCGATCACCACGGTCAGAGCGATCACCACGGTCGCGACGGTCACCACGATCACCACGTCCGCCACGGTCGTTGCGGCCACCGCGATCGCCACGTCCGCCACGATCACCGCGATCAGAGCGCTCACGACGCTCGCCGCGATCCTCGCCTGATCCGCCGCTGCCCGGCAGGTCTTCACCATCGGGGCCAACTGGGGTGAGGCTGATCTTGCCCTTGTCGTCGATGTCATCGACACGCACGGCGATTTCCTCGCCGAGTGTCAACACGTCTTCGACTTGGTTGACGCGCTGGCCTCGACCGAGCTTGCTGATGTGCACCAGTCCGTCACGTCCGGGAAGGATGTTCACGAACGCACCGAACTTGGTGATGCTGACAACGCGTCCGTTGTAGATCGCGCCGAGGTCAGCAGTCGGCGGATCAACGATGGCGAGGATGCGCGAACGTGCTTCCTCGACCTTCTCGCTGTCGGGCGAACCAATCGTGACGATTCCGACTGCACCGTCATCAGTGACGCTGATGTCTGCACCGGTTTCTTGCTGAATGGTGTTGATGACCTTGCCCTTCGGCCCGATGACTTCACCCACCTTGTCGAGCGGAATGGTAATGCTGACGATCTTCGGTGCGTTCTTGTTGACCGATGAACGTGCACTTGGCATGGCAGCGTTCATGACTTCGAGAATCTTGAGACGCGCCTCACGAGCCTGGTCGAGTGCCGCTGCGAGAACGTCGGCAGGAATGCCGTCGATCTTGGTGTCGAGCTGCAACGCAGTGACTGCGTCAGAGGTGCCTGCGACTTTGAAGTCCATGTCACCGAATGCGTCTTCTGCACCGAGGATGTCGGTGAGAGTGGTGTACTTGCCTTCGGCATACACAAGTCCCATCGCAATACCAGCAACTGCTGCTTTCACAGGAACACCGGCATCCATGAGCGACAAGCTCGATGAACACACCGACGCCATTGATGTTGAACCGTTGGACGACATGACTTCGCTCACCAGACGAATTGCGTAAGCAAATTCTTCCTGGCTCGGAACCACCGGCAACAACGCACGCTCTGCAAGCGCACCGTGTCCGATTTCGCGACGCTTCGGCGAACCGACACGACCAGTTTCACCATTGGCCCACGGAGCCATGTTGTAGTGGTGGATGTAGCGCTTCTCGGTGTCTGGTCCGAGAGTGTCGAGTGACTGGTTCATGCGCGGCATGGCCAAGGTGCACACGTTCATCACCTGGGTCTCACCACGTTGGAAAAGACCAGTGCCGTGAGCGCCAGGCAAGACATCGACTTCTGCAGACAGCGGACGAAGGTCGCGCGGTCCACGACCGTCGATGCGGACGCCTTGTTCAACGATGCGCTTACGCACCAACTTCTTGGTGAGGCTGCGCACGGCTTCCTTGACGGCTTTTTCTTGGCCATGGAACTTGCCAGGTGCAGCTGCGGTGCCACACAACTCAGCCACAGTTTCATCTGCTGCTGCATCGGTGGCGGCATTGCGGTCGGCCTTCAGCGCGATTGACACTGCTGTCGACAACTTCGACGTTGCAGCCTGCTCGACAGCAGCGAACACTTCGTCGCTGTAGTCAAGAACTGGCGTGTACTCGAGAGGAGCAATGGGTCCCTTGGTGGCAATGACGCTGGCAACGAGTTGACGCTGAAGCGCGATGGACTCTTTGATCCAACGCTTCGACGCTTCGAGACCGTCAGCGATGACCGACTCGTTCACCTTCGGTGAGCCAGCTTCGTAGAACTCGAAGCTCTTCTCGGTGCCACCGGCTTCCACCATCATGATGGCGACATCGCCGTTGTCGAGCTCGCGACCAGCAACAACGATTTCAAACGTGCCGGTGTTGCCCTCTTCATACGTCGGGTGTGCGACCCATTCACCGTCTTGCGAGTACGCGAGACGAACGGCACCAATGGGGCCTTCGAACGGGATGCCACTCACCATGAGCGCCGCTGATGCAGCGTTGATGGAGATGACGTCATGCGGATTTTCCATGTCGACACCGAGAACGGTGAGGACAATCTGCGTCTCATTGCGGTATCCGTCTGGGAACGCCGGACGCAACGGGCGGTCGGTCAGACGACACGTGAGAATCGCCTGCTCAGATGGGCGACCTTCGCGACGGAAGAATGCGCCAGGAATTTTGCCAGCGGCGTATGCACGCTCTTCGACGTCGACGGTGAGTGGGAAAAAGTCGATGCCATCGCGCACGCCGCGAGCGGCGTTTGCAGTGGCGAGGATGATTGTTCCACCGATCGAGGCGACTACTGCGCCTTGTGATTGTTGGGCGAGTTTGCCCGTCTCGAATGAGAGGGTTTTGTCGGTGCCCGACACGGGACCCGACACGCGGATTGCGTCAGCCATTGAATGCTTCTTTCTGTTGTGCGGTGTCCCCGCCAGCAGGAGCCGGTTCCCAGTGAACAACCCCGTGCCACGTGCACGGACCTCTCCACTGACAACCGACACTCTCTAAAGGCGCCGAAGGGGACGTATGTGTTATCGACGAAGGCCGAGCTTGGCGACCAACTCGCGGTAGCGGGCGACGTCGCGGTCACGCACGTAATCGAGCATGCGCCGGCGGCGACCCACCAACATGAGAAGACCACGACGACTGTGGTGGTCCTTTGGGTGGTCTTTCAAGTGATCGGTGAGATGATTGATGCGTTCCGTCAACGATGCGATCTGAACATCGGCTGATCCGGTGTCTTTGTCGTGGTGGCGGTACTGAGCAATCGAGTCTTGCGTCGACATAAAGCCTCTGTTTCTGTGAGGGCGCCGCTCGCACCATGCGAGTGGCATCGCGTCAGAGCCGGAGCCCCAAACGGACTCCGTCAGGCTATGGGCGAAGTCCCACAGCCCACAACCTGTCTGGGCGTTAGTGTTCGTGCGGTGTTCACCGGCATCGTCGAAGAATTGGGCACCGTTGCAGCCCGCGAGGGCTCTCGAGTGCGCATTGCCGCCACCACAGTGCTTGACGGCAGTGACCTCGGAGCATCCATCGCAGTAAACGGCTGTTGCCTCACTGTCGTGTCTCGTGGCGATGACTGGTGGGAAGCTGACGTCAGTGACGAGACGTTCTCGCGCACGACACTCGGCGAATTGGCATCAGGTGACAAGGTCAATCTCGAGCGTCCGATGGCACTTGGTGAACGACTCGGCGGACACATCGTGCTCGGACACGTCGATGCAGTCGGCGTCGTTGTCTCCCCTGCTCCACAGTTGGTTGTTCGTATTCCTGAACGCCTCATGCGTTACCTCGTCGAGAAGGGCTCAGTGACGGTCGATGGCATCAGCCTGACGGCGTTCAACCTCACGCGTGACAGTTTCGAAGTGGCGGTTATCCCGCACACCGCCGAAGTGACGACTCTCGGACATCGACCTGCGGGATCGAAAGTGAACATCGAGATGGACATGCTTGCCATACACGTCGAGCGCCTTGTCGTGAAGGACTAACAGATTCACTATGGCTTCTCTCGACGACCTGCGCGCAGACATCGATGACATCGACAAACAGATTGTTGCCTTGCTCGCACGCCGCCTTCGCGTGTGCGCCGATGTTGCAGCGCTGAAGGAACAGACCGGAGCCACGGTCATTCAACCCGATCGTGTTCGCCGCGTGCTCTCCAGTCGTCGCCAGTGGGCCATCGATGAAGGTGTCGATGCCGACTTCGCAGAACACATCTTTCGCACTCTTCTTCCCGAGACACACCGCATCGAAGTTGCCGACGCACATCCTGTTCCTGCTCCCAGCAAGTCTGCAGGCGAAATCAACCGCAGTGAGCTCGACACAGTCGCCTGTCGCATCGACCACGTCGTGGTTGCCGTTGCCGACATCGACGCCGCACGTCACTTCTTCGCCGACATGGGCTTTCGCATTCAGGCGACCGATGATGCGAATGTGGTGACCGCCGAAGCAGGTGG
>JBJTGC010000141.1:0-3310 GCA_046093725.1 Actinomycetota bacterium | reverse complement strand
CAACTGCAACTTCGAAATAAACGTGGATGCCACCTTCCATTTCCATCCCAGAATGTGCCGTCACGTCTCCCCAGATCAATGCCCACACCGACCATGCCGTGGCCGCGACAACACCAAGTGAAATCAGAGTGTCCATCGTCGTCGAACGATGACGAGCGTTCATCAATGCTGCTTTGTGGAACGGCCATGCGCCCCATGTCACCACTGGAGCAGAGAGCACTAGTGCCCACCACTGCCAGTTGGTGAACTGCAGCGACATGAACATCGACACAACTGCCACGGGAATACCGAACACCATGCTCACGATCAAGCGCGTGCGAAGCATCTCGACCTTCTCACGAACCTCCGCATCGAGCATGTCGGGGGTCGTGTCTTGCAGAAGGCGCGCGCCATAGCCAAGCGAAGAAACCGTGTCGATCATCTTTTCGGTGTCGACCTTCGATGGATCGAAACTCACCCGAGCCGACTCGGTGGCGAAGTTCACGGTTGCCGAGACGCCCTCCAGGTTGTTCAAACCCTTTTCGATCGACAATGCACATGCGTTACACGACATGCCAGTGATCGAAAGATCCAGACTCTTTTCAGATGTACCAGTAGTTGTCATCGTGGGTCGCCTGGGGCTCGAACCCAGAACCAACGGATTAAAAGTCCGGTGCTCTACCATTGAGCTAGCGACCCGCAGCGCGTACCGGAACTCGGAGCGACACTCCTATAACTCCGAAACTAACGCCACCTGAGTTTACGCCCTCGCCTAACCCTGCAGCACCGCTCCACTAGTTTCGTGAGAAATGCAGAAGATCGACGGTGTCACGGTTCTCAGTCCGTCAGATCTTTCGAACCACTTGGCGTGTCGACACCTCTCGCATCTCAACTTCCGAACGATGAATGGTGGCCCCAAACCACCAAAAGATGACGACGAACTCACGGAGATTCTGCAGAAGTACGGGGCAGAACACGAATCTCGCTACCTCCAGGCTCTCCAAGCTCAATTAGCCGAGAATGGCAAAACAGTCATTGATCTTGACGTGCAGCGCGGAGCACACGGCTCTTACTCCACCCAGGAAATCAAGGCGCGTGCAAGCGAGGTTGCCGATGCATTTGCCGCTGGTCCAAATGCGCTTTACCAGCCGACTTTTTTCAATCTGGAAGGTGAAATTGGTTGGATTGGTCGAGCTGACTTCCTTGTGCCCAAAGAGCTTTCATCGAACCTCGGCGACTATTCATTCGAACCGTATGACACGAAGTTGGCTCGAATCGCAAAAGTAAACGCGTTATTGCAGCTGTGCTCGTATGCAGAACAGATAGCAGTAATTCAAGGAACAGCCCCCGAAGAGGTGCACATCGTTACCGGTTCTTCGAAAGAGGGAACGGTGTCGGTGCGGTTGTCAGAGGTGTCTGCCTATTTTCGCCATGTTAAAGAGGCATTCCAGAACTCACTGGCCAACAACTTCGAAGATTCAACCGAACCCACTCCCGTGGAGCATTGTGGGATTTGTCGCTGGAGCAGGGTGTGCACAAAATCGTGGCGCGATAACGACGACATCACTTTCGTAGCGGGTGTCACCAACAGTTATCGCGAACTCCTGCGTAAGGCCGGTGTGAAATCACTTCCAGAGCTCGCAGATGCATCTCGCCCTCCTGACGACTTGCGTCCAGAAGCATTCGAACGCCTGCAGTTGCAAGCACGCCTGCAATTACAGACTCGCCAGGCCAAACAAGCGAACGCAGCAGCCAAGCCTGTCTATGAATTCATTCGACCATTGAAAGAGCGCCGCGGGTTCAATTTGCTACCTGAACCGGCGCCAGGAGACATCTTTTATGACATCGAGGGTCATCCTTATCGTGGCGAAGAGGGGCTGGAGTATCTGCACGGATTGGCCTGGATCAATGAACAGGGTTCATTGCAGTACAAAGCGATTTGGGCACACGATGAAGAAAGTGAGCGCTCCGCATTACAAGAAGTAGTGGATTTCATCTATGAGCGCATCGCTGAACCAACGGGCAGCGATCTTCGGGTGTATCACTTCGGACACTATGAACCATCCGCGCTGCGACGGCTCTCCACAAGGTACGCAACCTACGAGACGAAGCTGGAGAGGCTGTTTCGGGAGTCTCGCTTCGTGGATCTCTCCCGCGTTGTCACACAAGCGCTGCGCCTTGGAGTGGAGTCGTACTCGATCAAGAAACTTGAAGAGCTCTACGACTTTGCTCGCGACGACCTTGTGGAGGAAGGCGGACTCAGTATCATCCACTACGAGAAGTGGATCAACTCCAGGGATACTGAGAAGTTTGGGGCCACCGGAGACACTGCAATTCTTGACGAGTTGGCCAAGTACAACCGCAACGATTGCTATTCCACTATTCATCTCCGGACGTGGCTGGAAGAGAGGCGCGCCGAATTCTCGTCAATGCTTGATCCAACAGAACGCGAGATGCTGGTGCGCCCCCATCTCAATGTGGTTCTCGACGATGAATCGATCGGAACCGGACTTGTCGCACACCTCAATGTTGGCCGGTTTGAACCAGAGCTAAGCGAGGAGGACACCAAGCGTCTTGAGCATCGTTGGCTGATGGCCGACTTGCTCGACTTCCACAAGCGCGAGCGCTCTGTCGATGTATTCGAGTTTCTACAGATGGTGAATAAGACCGACGCAGAGCTCTACGACGACCCAAATGTAATTGCGGGGCTCGAGTTTGTCAGTGAGTTGGAAAGCACTCCTGCAGCAGGACGACGAAATCATGCTGTCATTCGCAGGTACCGATTCGATCCGAACCAGCTCACGAAACTCGATAGTGGCGACCAAGTGACTGCTACCAATTACTACTCGCCGCCCGGCCCAGATGGTGAACGGGAGAAGAAGCCCTCGATTTCATTCGAACATCTGGATGTTGACAGCGGAATTGTCGACCTGCGGATCTCGTCTGCAACGGTTCCCATCCCGGACCCAGTCGCCATCTTTGAGCACAAATCAGTGAACAAAAGGGGCTTTGAGGATGCTCTGGTTGAACTTGCGACGCTCGTCCTCGAGGGAAAGGACACAACATTTCAGGCCTCACTCGATTTGCTGAGACGAACTCCGCCGCGCCTCCGGTCGCGCTCCCTCACCACTGAGAATGAACAAAGTGAGATCGGCTGGGAATCCATCAGCCACATCGCTGCCGATTTGAATCAGTCATACTTCGTGATTCAGGGGCCGCCCGGCACTGGAAAGACTTTCTCCTCGGCAAAGGCAATCCTGCAATTGGTTCGCGACGGACATCGTGTTGGTATTGCTGCCAACACACACAATGCCGTTGAACAACTTCTCTC
>JBJTGC010000140.1:0-4786 GCA_046093725.1 Actinomycetota bacterium | reverse complement strand
AACATTGGGTAATCAAAAATCACTGGGTCACCGGCATTAAGGCAACAATGCCTCGACTGTCGGATTTGCCGATGCTCGAACTGTTGCATCGACGAGCGCATTCCATACCGGACGGAACTTTGCTGCTTGGTCGATGCCATCGGAATTCAGAATGAGGACTAGTTCCACTGGTTCACCACCATCTACCGTCATGTATCCGGCTAGAGCCTTGACGCCTGAAAGTGTGCCGGTCTTTGCCACCAGTCGCCCTTTAGCTTGCGACGATGTGTAGTACTCCCGGAGTGTCCCCTGCTCACCCGCGATGGAAAGTCGATTGATGAATTCGTCACGATTGCTCGCAAGAAGTGACGAGATGAACTGGCACGTCACTTTGTTGCCGGAGGCAAGCCCGGAACCATCGAGCTGAGTCAGGCTTGACACGTCGACGCCCAACTCCGCGACTGCCTCTTTGGCGACCTCCAATCCTGCCGCTGAAGTACCTGCGCCTTTTTTGACAGCACCCATTTCCTTCACAAGTAATTCGGCAGTGTTGTTGTCTGAGTTGACGAGCATCTCTCGGACCACCTGTCCCAAGTCAACTGACGTGACTGAGGCGATGTCTGGGATGCCAGCAGGCATTGCTTCGCGTAGCGATGTACCGACCACTGTGACACCTCGCAGACTCAGAAGTGTTCGAAGGTCGGTTGCGGCAGCTAGGCCCGGATCTTCAGGTTTGATGAATTGCCCCAATTGTGCTCCGTCGGCCACCATCAAAGCTCCAAGTGGACCTGCCTCTACCCCGTAGAAATCGCTCGGCCATGACGGGAGAAATCGTTGATCGTCGTAACGATTGTCGATGGGAATAATTGAACCATTGATGATTTTCACACCGGTTGCAACAACCGCGTCAGCAAGTGTCTCGAGAAACGTTGGCGTCAGGGTCGGATACTTCTCTGCCAGAACGTAATCACGACGCACCAAGAGCGGATCCCCGGTGCCGACGAGGTACACGTTCCCTAAGACAACACCATCAGCCACGACGCCCTTCAGAGATGTCGTATAGGACGTGTCAGCACCTAGCGACTTGAGCGCTCCAGCAGCGGTAACGAGTTTGATGACACTTCCTGGAGTCACGCTGGTGTCACTGTTCACCGACGCCAAACGTTTGCCGAGCCAATCGACCGTGAGGCACGAGCCACTTGGCATCAGCTCCTCCACGCGACTCAACCGGTCCTTGAGGCGACCCGTACGCACACCCACCGACAACACATCGGGAAAACGTCGCACGGACAACACGGGTACACGTGGTTGATCGAAAACGCTCACAGACGTGTCAGGCACAGTCCGTGCGGCAACAGACGACGTCAAGAGATACAGCCCACCAAAAAGGACTGCACCAAACACACCAAGAACGAGCACGACCCGAGAAGGGTTCCCGGCTCTACGGCGACTATCTGTTCGCGAAACCGGTGTGTATTGCATAGCGATAAAGGTGACCGAGTGCAGTGACGGCGCGATTTCCGCTTGGATAACAGAGTCGGCCCGTTCGGCGCACTGCTTCTACTCCGGCATTCTCAGGGTCGGCTATCGATAGTTCCGTTGCTACAAGAATCGGCTTGCTTGTTGCGAGCGACAATTCATGGGCAGACTCTGCGAAACGAGCGTCTTGGCGCTCGTGGTATGAGACGATTCGCTCCAACCCGTGATCGGGATAGAAACGACCCTCTTTCATGAGTCGTCCCTGATTCGCTTGAATTCCAAGGCCGAGGTACACGATTGCATCAACAGAATCATGAGTCGCAATCATTTCCATCACTTCCGGAATGGTGTCGCGCGTCTCGCCACCGGCACAGTCGACCGGATTGTTACGACTCCAGCGCGGAGGAAGTTTCGTGTCGATGCGTTGAAGAAGATCAGCCGGTAGAGCGAGTAACTCAAGCAAGCCATCTCGTGCGATGGCATCTGAAGTCACGACGCCCCAGCCACCGGCTGTGGTGAGCACCACAACTCTTGGTCCGCGTGGGAGCGGCTGAGTTGCGAAGCTGGCTGCGGCTTCATAGGCCTCTTCGACTGTTGCTGCACGAGTGATGCCATGCGCCTTGCACGCTCCGTCGAATACTGAGTCATTCGCCGCGAGCGCTCCGGTATGGCTTGCCGCTGCACGAGCACCCTTTTCGGTAGCCCCACCCTTAACGACGACCACTGGCTTGCTCGCTGCTACTGCTCCCAATCGTTCCATGAGTGTCCGACCATCGGTGATGCCCTCGACATATGCGAGCGACACCTTGGTTTTGTCGTCGCGGCCGTACCACTCGACAAGATCAGCTACCCCGAGCGCCGCTGCGTTTCCTGCGGATACCGCTCGGCATACTCCGACACCTGTCTGGCGCGCATAGTTCAT
This sequence comes from Actinomycetota bacterium, assembly GCA_046093725.1. Lineage (GTDB taxonomy): Bacteria > Actinomycetota > Acidimicrobiia > Acidimicrobiales > Ilumatobacteraceae > UBA2093. The sequence goes on along the minus strand of JBJTGC010000140.1, from coordinate 2,406 downwards.
GAAGGACGACACGAAGTTGCCACTTTGACTCGCGATCGAGATGGCTCCGGCAGGTGGGTACGGTGCGACGATCTGCGCACAGAGAGACACAGGAGTAGACACCACGCCTTGACCATTCGGACCAGCCATCAACATTCCCAAGCGGTCCGCATGGTCCACCAGTTGGTCTTCAGCTGCACGACCTTCGTCACCTGCCTCGCCATACCCGGCAGACGTCAAAAACGCAGCCTTCATTCCTTTTTCAGCACACGCAGTCAGTAGTGCCTGGTTGGTTGATGCTGGCGTGCACACAAAAACAAGGTCGATGACGTCACTCGGGAGCTCTGCCACATCTGCGACGGTTTGCACACCAAGAACATTTTCTGCTTGAAGGTTGGTACCGAACACTTGACCTGCATAACCGCTTGCGAGGATGTTGTGAAGCGATACAAAACCGAATTTGCCCGGATGAGTTGACGCGCCCGCGACGACTACTCCGCGTGGTTCAAAGAAGGCTCTGAATTGATCGTCGCTGTATGGCTTCCTCAGCGTCCCTTGCCTGACATAGCTCGGCTCACCACTTGAGGTGCGCTCGACGAGAGCATCAACCGCTACGACTGACCCGTCTGAGCGCACAATCAAAGGGTTGATGTCAATGGAAGCAATGTCGGGATGCGCTCGTACACAATTGGAAACACCCACGATGATGTTGACCAACTCAGCACGATTGACCGCCTGCTCACCACGAAACGCATCAACTAACGCGCTGGTTCGAAGATCATCAATCATGGTGGCTGCCGTGTCGGCATTCACTGGTGCAGGCCTGAAGACGACGTCCTTCAAAGCCTCGGCCATGATTCCGCCCACGCCCAACATCACGGTCGGACCGAACTGCGGATCAACCAGCATTCCAATGATGAATTCCCGTACACCCGACACCATCTCAGCCACGAGAAGATGCACCTCACCGTCATCTGGTCGAGCAGCATCGAGAAGTTCCCGTGCCGCTTGACGTACTGCTTCATCGCCAACGAGCCGAAGTCGCACCAGTCCGCGTTCCGTCTTGTGTGCAATCGAATCTCCACCCAACTTGACGACCACCGCACCGCCCATCGCCCGAGCTGCTGCCACTGCCTCTTCAGCCGTGCCGACCTTTGCTTCCTTGGCGAAGGTGACCCCAAAAGGAGATAACAGAGACTTGGAGTCAGACTCTGAGAGGGTTCGTGTGGCCAAAGAAGCCGAGGAGGACGATACGTGCACGGTTGCCACCGTAGTTCAGGGACGAACGTCGTTTAGGGAAGAAGTGCAGCACGGAAGAACTTCAACACGTGCTCTTTGTGTTCTCGAATACTGTCTTTGCTCAGCGCCTCATCGTCGATGAGTCCGTCAATGAACGGCGCATCGGAGAAGTACGAGAGAATCGAACCGTAGGCAGAGAGCAACAGATGCCGAGCATCGAATGTTCTGAAGCTTCCATCCGCCATTTGCCGTTCCAGGTATTCAGCCGCGGCGTCAAACATCGGACGCAGCACCGCAGACAAATCAATTCCGAGGTGACCACCACCGTCGAGCGCTTCGCGACGCATCAGTCGCACGTAGTTCGGATTGTCCTCGAACAATTGAAAACCTGCTGAAAGAACTATTTCGAACTTCTCCCACCCGCGGGCTTCGCTTGCAATTGCAAGATCAAGTCGCTCCATCCAGTCGCTCAACAAGCGCTCGAATGCCTCTCCGTACAAAGCTTCCTTGCTTTCGAAGTGATGCAAAAGACTCGGTCTTCGAATGCCGACCGCCGCCGCGATGTCGTTGAGAGAAGTTCCCTCATACCCGGTGTCTGCGAAACACTGAAGGGCCTCATGAAGAATCAGCTCACGAGTCGAGAGATGGGGGCTCTCTGTGTCACCAGGCACCTCGTCACCGTACAAGTTCTCTGCTGAATTGCCTACCTACCAGTAGGTAGTGGGTTACCATGCCGACATGACAGTTCTTCGGTCCATCCTGCTCGCCCTCGTCATTGGCGTGGTCGTTACTCAAATCGCTCACATGTGCACCACGGTGTATCTCCATCGCGCCTTGAGCCATCGGGCCCTAACCGTGGCGAAGCCAGTCGCTCTTGTCTTTCGTTTCCTGCTGTGGATCACTACGGGAATAAAGCCCAAAGAGTGGGTTGCAGTGCACCGCAAGCACCATGCCTTCACCGATGCCGAGGGTGACCCACATTCGCCGGTGCTCTTGGGTTGGAAGCGAGTTCAGATTTCGAATGTGAAGTTGTATCGCGATACCGCCGCTCAGCCTGAAACCATCTCGCGTTACGCCAAAGACCTTCCAGACGACATGTGGGACAAATTGTTCTTCGGTCACCATAAGACGGGTCTGGCGCTCGGCATTTCGATTCTCGTCGTCGTCTTCGGACCTTTTGTGGGTCTC
>JBJTGC010000139.1:0-3764 GCA_046093725.1 Actinomycetota bacterium | reverse complement strand
GCCTGCGAATAGCACCATCGACTTCTCTGTCAACTTCTTACCCACATTCACTGACAGCACACTGCGCACTGTTGCAGGTGATGTCACATATGCAACAGTCACTGACGTTGCATCTGCTTGTGCTGCAGTCACTGGCGGTTGCGCCGAGGCAGAATTTGTTGATGTCGACGGAACTTGTGAATCGGTCGCTGCTGCATCAACTGAAGATGGAACCGTCTGTACCGATACCGAATTAGGCACAGTACTTTGAGTGCGCGATAGGCCGACAACTCCGAACCCCGCAAGTGTAACTGCTGTGTTAGATCTGCTTCCTATATGAAGACCATTCCCCAATGCCCCATAACTGTCGTTACCAACGCACAGAAGCTCGCCGCTCCAATTGGTAGCGCATGTTGTTGGACCGTGGGTCTTGGTCGTATTCACAAACATCAAGTCGTTCATCCCGCTGATTTTCACTGGACGTGAATCTGCAGCACCGAACGTCACGGGGATACCCCAACACCACATCGTGCCAGATTCATCAACAGCACAAGATTGACCACGACCAACGACCACCGAGACAGCATCCACTGGTAGGCCGCTGACTACTTGCGGTTCACCACGACCGAACACAACGCCTCGTTCCACGCCGAGTTGTTCTTCAAAGTTGTCCCCGAAACACTTGACTGTGCCGGTGGCAAGTACTGCGCATGTGTGAGTGACGGACATTGACACGTCGATCACCGGCTCGTTGGGCAGCGGAAACCGGGCGCCGAATGTGGGTTCTGCCAGCCCTGGCCCGAGTCGCCCATTCGAGTTGTCGCCCCAACACTTCAACAGCGACTTCACGTCGATAACGCAGAATCCGTTGGCGCCACCGGTGATCTTTACTGCATTTCCAATGTAAGGAATGACGACCGGCCCTCGAAGCACTCCGCCAGGCGGTACCGGTGTCAATGTGCTGTTTAGTCCATCTCCCCAGCAGTCAATGCCGCCATCAATAATGACGGCGCACGCTGTTCGGTAACCAACTGCGACATCAATCGCAGGCCCACTGAGATTTGCGATACGTGTTGGAGCCGCAATGTAGGCACTGAATGCCCCAGACGGGGTAACGATGTACGACGCGTTCAAACCCCAACAGAAAACATCACCGCCTGCGATAGCGCATGTTGCGTCACCGGTTCCTGTCGACACCGCCGTCACGGGCTTGTTGTTCGGCATGGGAATGCGCACAGGTTCCGGCGACACACTCAGTGCCTGGTCGCGAACGATGACCGAGGGCTCGCGGCCCCAGCACCACAATGAACCGCGATGATCTACTGAACACATCTCATCGTCCGTTGCGCCAACAATGACTGCAGCCTTTTCTCCCGGACCGATAGTCAGATTTGCAGGCAACAGCTGCTGCAATGACGCCGCCGTGAGTGCCGTGTTGCGGTCTCCCGAGTCGTCGGTATTCTCAGTCCCTGTTCCACACGCCCCAAGCACCAATGTCGCGGCAACGAGTGCGATGAGTTGACGTTTCATTTTCGTCCTTCTCACTTCACCACGTTCACAAAGATCGTGCGTGAGCGTGTCTTCTGGCCCTTTGGTGTCACCCCGATGGTCACCGAGCACACGCCCACCTTCTTGCCTTGCACGCTGGTGCCACTTGTCTTGCAGAACGAGCTGCCTGCTTTCGACACTGTCACCTTCACCTTCGAAGACTTCGGTGCGCTGATACCTGCAAACACCGTCATTGTCTTTGCGTCGACCTTCTTGCCAACTTTGACGGACAACACACGACGCAATGTCGCAGGTGAAATCACAGGCGGCAATGTTGCAGATGGAGTGTCGCCAGTGGACGACGTGTTGGTCGTTGCACCAGAACCAGATGAACCCGACGTTGCTGGTGTCGCCGTTGCGCCAGGCGTCGACCCGGCGGTGCTCGACGACGAACCTTGTGCTTGCGCTGCATCGCCAGACGGTGTCGTAGTTGAAACAACCGGTGCAACTGTTGTCGGCGCAACAGTCGGCACTGTCACAGTTGCCGGCACACTGCCCGCCACTGTTGTGGTCGGCGCAACTGTTGTTGGAGACAGAGTGACTCGAGGAGCAGTCGTCGCAACGTTCTGCGCAGGCGTGATCCCAAACCCTGCAATCGTCACTGCAGTTGATGACGCAGAACCAACAGGCGCACCATTGCCCAGGTCGCCGGTTCCGTCAAACCCAGCACACAACAGTCGACCCTCCCACGTCGCAGCGCATAGTGATCCGCTCGGCTTCTTGTTGGAACCGAACGCCATCACGTTCGACATACCTACCAACTTCTGTGCCTGCCATGAGTTGACTTGTGTTCCGGGGAGACGACCAAAACACCACACTTGGCCTTCTATGTCGGTGACACAAGTGGCATCAGTTGACGCAATGATTGACACTGCGCGCGTGCGAAGTCCATCTGCAATACGTGGCACAGCAGAAGACGGAGACAGAGCCGGGTCGAGCCCCATCTGTCCGGAAGGGTTTATTCCGAAACACTTCACAGCACCAGTGACCAACACGGCGCAGGTGTGCGCGGACCCCATCGACACATCGACTGCTTGCACATCGACAAACCCAAGCTCTCGTAGTGGTCGACGACCAACGAAAAGTGGTTCAGCAGCACCTGTGCCTAATTGCCCATTTGGGTTATTTCCCCAACACACCAACTCGCTACTCACATCGAGAACACAGAAGTTGTTGAACCCACCAGTGATCTTCACCGCGTTGTTGATGTACGGCAGAGTGACGGGGCCGCGAATGTTGTAGTCACGGTACGCCTCCTGCGTCATCGTTCCTCGACCTCCATCACCCCAACAGCGAACTGCCCCATCTGACACCACCGCACAAGCGCTGGTCTGGCCAACTGCGATGTCAATTGCGGCTCCGACATTGGCAACTCGGGTGGGTGCTGCGTAGTAATTGCCATTCGCAGCCACAATTCGAGAATTGTTGTTACCCCAGCAGAACACCTCACCACCGGCAATTGCACACGTCGCATCACCATGGCCCGACGACACCGCGGTGACGTACTGATTGTTTGGCATGGGTATGCGCACGGGTAATGGCGACACACTCGCCGCCTGAACTTGAACCAGGCCAGACGACGCCCGTCCCCAACACCACAATGAACCTGCATGGTCGATGGCGCACATCTCGGACTCACCACCGCTAACCACCACAGCTGCCTTCTCGCCAGGCGCGACAGAAAATCCCACGGGCAAGAGACGTTGCAGTGATTCTGCGGAAATGGCCGTGTTGCGGTCCATTGCGTCATCGGTTGACTCTGACCCTCCGCCGCAGGCCGCGATTACTAATGCAGCGGCAATAAGCACGGCGGCCGCGCGAGTTGACTTCATGATGCGAGACATCGTCGCTTCCCCTTTGATGGATCCCCAAGCAACAGTATGTTCTGGTCTCCTCTGACGAACGCAGGGCCAGTTCAGTTCCGATGCTGTTCCGGAACAGACAACTTGTCTAGTATCAAGCGTTGCGTCTCGCTATGTATATGGAGTCCCCCATGAACCGTCGTTCAACCTTCATCCGTGCCACAGCCGTTGTGGCACTTGCCTTTGGCCTCATCACCGTCGGACACACCCCCGGCTTTGTGCCGACGTCGGCAAGCGCGTCACTCGCCGTCAATGTTCCTACCAACGTTGAAAAGCCAGCGGCCGGTGACGGATTCCTTTGTGCGGTCGTCAGTGCAGACAACACATCAAGTGTGATGTGTTCTGGAAAGAACACCGACGGTCAGTTGGGCGACA
>JBJTGC010000138.1:0-6242 GCA_046093725.1 Actinomycetota bacterium | reverse complement strand
GCCTTCTTTGCTGCGGCCTCCTTCACAGCCGCCGCCTTTTTGACGGCTGCAGCATTCTTCTTTGCCGGCTTCTTTGCCGGCTTCTTTGCCGGCTTCTTTGCCGGCTTCTTTGCCGGCTTCTTTGCGGTTGACTTTGAAGCCTTTTTCACTTGCTTCTTGGCCGGCCGCTTGGCTGACTTCTTGACGGGCTTCTTGGCCGACTTCTTCGCTGTAGAGGTGGACTTCTTCTTGGCTGCCATGGTGGTCTCCCGGGTGAGCGAGGGTCAAAATGACGAACGCTTTCTTGGGTCGGGCAGGCTAGCCGCTCTAGCCGAGAGTCAGCGGACTCACGTTCAGAACACCCAAATGTCCTACCCCAGAGGGGCACCAACGGACCTCTGTCGCCAAGGCGTACTCAGCGAACTGCAGCCACTTTCAGGCCGATCTCTGCACCCTCAATAGCTGTATCGCGGTCAATCTGTTCATCCCATCGAAGAGTCGTCGCGAGAGTCTCAGAGCACATCATGTCGACAAATGGAACAAGCCGGCCTCGCAACTCGGCTGACACACCAAGGGTGAGGGTGATGCGATCCGTCACATCGAGTTGTGCATCTCGTCGTGCTTGCTGCACGGCACGAATAATGTCGCGCGCCTGACCCTCAGCTTCAAGCTCTGGTGTCAAACCAATGTCAAGCAGCACCACACCACTTCCGTCGTCAAGCGCCGCACTTGGTGTTGACGAATCAGCGACCAGGCGCAAACTGTACTCAGTAGGTTGCAGTCGCTCACCCGCAACGACAATCTCGTCACCTTCGCGGGTCCACTCACCCTTCTTGACAGCCACGATCACTTGTTGAGTTTTCTTGCCAAGTCTTGGACCCACCGATGCCGGTACGACCTGCAACTCATGTCGCGCCACAGCTGCCACGTCTGCAGACAGTGACACCTCTTTCACATTGACCTCATCCGAGATGATGTCGAGGAATGCGGACAAACTCGATGCATCCGTTGACGCAACTGTGAGACGACTAAGGGGCTGGCGCACACGACGGTCATGCGACTTACGAACCGACAACGCCGCTGAACACACCGCGCGCACCAAGTCCATCGAAGCCACAAGCTGCTCGTCATTCGGCAACGAATCAACGCTTGGCCAATCGGCGAGGTGAACACTTCCCTCTCCACCGACGAGACCTGAGTTGATCTCATCTGACACGAGCGGAAGAAGTGGCGCAGCAAGTCGTACCACCACTGACAGCACGCTGTGCAACGTGTCTACAGCATCTCGGTCACCTGTCCAGAAACGGTCGCGGCTACGCCTGATGTACCAATTGGTGAGGACATCGAGGAAGGTGCGCATACGTTGGCATGCTTCGAACAGGTCGTAGTTGTCGAGCGCGTGTGTCATGTCATGGACCAACACACGCAACTTTGCCGCCACGTAACGATCGAGAACATTGGTGCTGTCGAAGCGGTACTCGCCAGTCATTCCTTCGGCGTTCGCATACAGCGAAAGGAAGTACCACGAATTCCACAATGGCAGCAGCACTTGTCGGACTGTTTCGCGGATTCCTTGCTCAGTGACGGAAAAGTCGGCGCCACGAAGAATCGAAGACGACAGCAGGTACCAACGCATCGCATCTGAGCCGTATGTGTCGAAGATTCCCATGGGGTCTGGGTAGTTGCGCAAGCTTTTCGACATTTTCTGACCGTCATCGCCGAGCACGATTCCATGGCTGACACAGGTGGAAAATGCCGGGCGATCGAAGAGCGCTGTGGCAAGTACATGCAACGTGTAGAACCAGCCGCGCGTTTGACCGATGTACTCGACAATGAAGTCACCCGGATAATGACTCTCGAACCACTCGCGATTTTCAAACGGATAATGAACCTGAGCAAATGGCATGGACCCGCTCTCGAACCAGCAATCCAGAACTTCCGGCACCCGTCGCATCTTTGACTTCCCAGTCGGATCATCAGGATTCACGCGAACAAGATCGTCGATGGATGGTCGATGAAGATCCTCGACTTTCACACCGAAGTCACGCTCGAGCTCCGCAATGCTTCCATAGACATCGACTCGCGGATACTGCGGGTCGTCGCTCTTCCACACCGGGATAGGTGATCCCCAGAATCGATTACGACTGATCGACCAATCACGCGCATTCGCGATCCACTTGCCAAAGCTTCCCTCTTTGATGTGTTCAGGCACCCAGCGAATCTGTTTGTTCAACTCGACCATGCGATCTTTGAACGCGGTCACCTGCACGAACCACGAGGAGATTGCTCGATACACAAGTGGCTGCGCACATCGCCAGCAATGTGGGTACGGGTGGTCATAAGAATCGTGACGGACGACGACACCGCGTTCTTTCAAGTGACGGATGATGTCGGGATTTGCATCGAAGACGTGCCGCCCAGCCCATGGCGCGATGTCTGATGTGTAGCAGCCGTGCTCATCCATCGGGCACAACGTCGGAATACCTGCCGCGTTACACGCGAGTTGGTCATCCTCGCCAAATCCAGGCGCCATGTGCACGACACCTGTTCCGTCTTCTGTGGTGACAAAGTCAGCAGCCAGAACCTGGAATGCATTTTCTGTGCCGGCGAAGAAGTCGAACAGCGGCGTGTATGTACTCCCCACAAGATCACTACCCTGCACAGTGCCGACAACTTCCATCTCAGCAAATTCTTTTTCATAGGCGCCGCGACGCGCATCGGCCACGATGTATTTCTGCCCTGATGTATCGGCGAGAACTGCGTAGTCGATGTCTGGCCCCACAGCCAACGCCAAGTTGGAAGGAAGGGTCCACGGAGTTGTCGTCCACGCAAGAATTCGCTCGCCCGTGTCGAGCGTGAACCATACAGTGAGAGCCGGATCCTGACGGTCGCGATACACGTCGTCCATGCGCGTTTCAGTGTTTGACAACGGAGTCTCACAGCGCCAGCAATACGCGAGAACTCGAAAACCTTCGTAGACGAAACCTTTGTCCCAGAGCGTCTTGAATGCCCACATGACGCTCTCCATGTACGACACGTCAAGCGTCTTGTAGTCGTTCTCAAAATCAACCCATCGGGCCTGTCGCGTGACATAGCGCTGCCATTCGTCGGTGTAGCGCAACACACTGGTTCGACATGCGTCATTGAAACGGGCGATTCCGTAGTCGGTGATCTCTGGGTGCCCGGAGATTCCGAGTTCTTTTTCTGCTTCAACCTCGGCTGGTAGTCCATGACAATCCCAACCAAAGCGACGCTCCACTTTTCGTCCCCGCATCGTTTGGTACCGAGGAACAGCATCTTTCACAAAGCCCGTGAGGAGGTGTCCGTAGTGAGGTAACCCGTTCGCAAACGGTGGTCCGTCATAGAACACGAATTCATTTGCGCCACCGTCACCTGCATCTCGCGCCTCGATACTTGTGGCGAAGGTCCCCTCGCGTTGCCAGCGAGCCAAGACGGCTTGTTCGAGCGCAGGAAAGTTCGGCTGCGGGTCGACGTGGGGGTAGGTCACGGCGAGAAAGCGTAGAGCCGCAACGGGCTCAGCACCCCAGAAGGATGCGTGAAAGTAGTTGCACCCCGATGAGCACAACGAGTGGCGTCAGATCGAAAGGCCCCATGTTGGGCATCACTCGTCGCACAGGCGCAAACACGGGCTCGGTAATGCGAATCAAAAACCCCGCGACACCAGCCATTGGTCCACGAGGATCCAGCGGGAACCACGACAGAATCGCGCGTCCGATGATGGCAAGGACATACAAGTCCACCAAGGAGCACACAAGGTTCATGAAAACGTCGCGATCAGTGGCGATCAGAGGAATAGGAGGTGGGCTTTAGCAAGTACACACCGCTGCCGACTTTCTCCATCGTTCCACCAAGTCCGTAACACAGTCCGCTTGCGAAGTCGATGATGCGTCGTGACATTTCACGATCGGCACCTTCAAGGTTCACGATGACGGGTTGACCTTCTTTGAAATGGTCTGCGACTTCTTGAGCTTGGTTGAACTGACGCGGGCGCACCGTCACGGGTTCGGCTCCGGCTACAGGCACGGCGCGAACTGTTGACGTTCTGGGTGCACCAACAGGACGCACCTGAAGTCCTGAATCATCTGGGCGACGTATCGGCATGCTGTCGTCACGCATGGGCCGTGGTGCTGGACGGCTGATGTCGTCGACATACTCGGGCGCATATCCCCGACCCCGACCACCAGTGGGGTCAACGCCCCCACGACCGCGCAGCGGGCGCTCATACTCCTGCGACAAGTCGTAGTCGTCGTACGTGTCGTCTCCCGTCAGTCCGAGATATTCCATTGCTCGTCGCCACATCGACATGACCACAGGGTAACGCACCCTCTTGCTCGAGTGGCGGAGTGTGGTCAAGAGCTGAACACCTTGGCCACGCGCACGGGTGTCAACTGCGTAAGCCGAAGATTGCGCTTCCGATACGCACCATGGTCGACCCCAATGAAGTCGCTCTCTCGTAATCGCCAGTCATCCCCATTGAGCATTCCGACAGCCCGTGTTGGTCGACCAACGACCGCAACAATCGAAAGGCGGCTTCGGTCTCCGCTGGATCGCCGTCAGTCGGCCCGACCGTCATCAAACCAAGCACCTCACAGTCCGCGGCTACCGCCGCAGCACGAAGATCATCTAGGTCGGCGGGGTCACATCCGGACTTGCCCTGCTCACCAGTGGTGTTGACCTGGAGCAGTACTCGCGGACGAGCAAGAGTCGGGTCGGCGTCAAGCCGAGCGCGATACCGGGCACCGAGTTCAGCGAGAAGGCTGCTGCGGTCGATTGATTGCCAGATGTCGACATGCGACATCAGCGACTTCACCTTGTTGGACTGAAGCCCACCAATGAAGTGAACTGGCGCCAAGTCCGCGCGGCCGTCTCCGACTTTTGAGATCAACTCTTGTGCGTAATTCTCGCCCAGTCCGTCCACGCCGGCTCGTGTCGCAATTTCCATCGCAACACGAGGCCACGTTTTTGTGACCGCAATCAGCCCCACATGGTGTGAGGAGAGTTCATCAAGACGTGAACGAACACGTGAGATGTTCTCTGCTACCTCCTGCGGAGCGAGCATCGCTCTGTGCAGCCGAAATTGTCAGCGAGTTACTTGAGGAATGACGGAACGTCGAACCCGTCATCGTCGTCGTCAAGGGGATCTCCGTCAAGATCAGCAAAGATGTCACGCGCGCTCGACGGACGAGTGTCCGCACCGGTGGATGCTCGACGTGCGCCGATTCCCGGTCCGGCATCCCAACGCTCGAATCCGGCAGCGATGACAGTGACCTTGATTTCATCACCCATCTCGTCGTCGATGACGGTACCGAAGATGATGTTTGCATCTTGGTGCGCCACGCCATGCACGACTTCGGCAGCCGCATTGACCTCGAAGAGTCCCATGCTTGATGGGCCAGTGATATTCAAGAGGATGCCCTTTGCCCCATCGATTGCGGCCTCAAGCATCGGGCTCGAGATAGCAGTCTTGGCAGCAACAGAGGCACGATTGTCGCCACTGGCGACTCCGATTCCCATGAGAGCCGAGCCGGCATTCGACAGAATCATCTTGACGTCGGCGAAGTCGGTGTTGATGAGACCTGGCGTGGTGATCAGGCCGGTGATGCCCGCGACGCCTTGCAACAACACTTCGTCAGCCATCTTGAAGGCATTGACTAGTGACGTTTTGTCATTGGCAACTGTTAACAATCGATCATTCGGGATGACGATGAGCGTGTCAACTTTCTCTTTCAGACGTTGAATGCCATTGTCAGCTTGCACCGCACGACGACGGCCTTCGAAAGCAAACGGACGAGTGACAACACCAATGGTGAGGGCACCAAGTGAACGTGCGATCTCAGCGATGACTGGCGCCGCACCAGTTCCGGTGCCACCACCTTCACCAGCCGTGATGAACACCATGTCTGCACCATGGACAAGTTCTTCAATCTCGTCACGGTGAGCTTCAGCTGCGGCACGGCCAACTTCAGGATCTGACCCGGCGCCGAGTCCACGGGTGAGCTCACGGCCGATGTCGAGCTTCACGTCGGCATCGCTCATGAGTAAAGCCTGCGCATCAGTGTTGACTGCGACGAACTCAACTCCGCGCAAACCGGCGTCAATCATGCGGTTGACGGCGTTCACGCCGCCGCCTCCGACGCCGATCACTTTGATGACGGCCAAATAGTTCTGTGGTGCTCCGGCCATCGGCCCCTACCTCCAAGTAGCTCGGTGGTGTCACGCGAGTGGGTCAATGCTTACACAAC
>JBJTGC010000137.1:0-3861 GCA_046093725.1 Actinomycetota bacterium | reverse complement strand
TCACTGATGTTCGAATTCCACATGAAAACGTCGTGGGTGAGGTGAATGATGGATGGCGGCTCGCCAAAGTGACGCTCGGCAACGAGCGCGTGAGTCTGTCGTCTGGCGGAGTGTTGTGGGGGATGGGTCCTTCGGCTACCGACCTCATATCCATCGCGCAACGCGAAGGAGGTGTGGTTGATGCCGTTATGCGACAACGTGTTGCTGCGCTGTACACCGAGCACGTCATCCTTGAGTTGATTCGTGCGCGCACTTTGACCGCACGTTTGCGAGGTGAACAACCCGGACCTGAGGCGAGTATTCGAAAAATCATCGCCGATGAACACGGTCAACGAACGATGATGCTTGCGCGTGATCTCATCGGCGCAGATGCGATGTTGGTTGGGCATCAACAAGACTCGTCAACATTGAACGCGCGTTCGTGGTACAGCGGTTTTCTGTTCTCTCGAGCGTTGACCATTGGCGGGGGCACAGGCGAAGTGCAGCGCAACATCATTGGTGAGAAGGTTCTGGGACTACCTGCTGAACCTGATTCAACGGTCGGTGTACCATTTTCCTCCGTTGTGCGCTGACGAGATCAATTGCACAGCGTGACGACATCAGCAAGATTCATGCTTACACTGAGTTAATGGTAAACCCCGCTTTAACTCCTCGTTGTCGTCTGTTGCGTTCGACTATCGCACTGTCATGCGCACTGATTCTTGTCTCGTGTTCGTCATCGGAAGACTCGACTCCAACGTCAGAGTCGTCGGCCGCAAGCGGGTCTGCCCAGGCAGCGACTCATGAGAAGGCAAAAACTGAATGCCTCAGTGGTGCTGAAGTCGCTGGCGAAGCATTGAACATAGCGACGACGGTGGCGCCCATCACCAACCTGGTGGCACTTGTCGTCGGAGACTCTCCGGCAACTGTGACCGGCATTGTCCCTGAGGGAACCAATTCACACACTTTTGAGCCACCACCGAGTGTCGCAGCGACGCTGTCGAAGGCCGACGTTGTGTTCATCAACGGTCTCGTGCTTGAAGAGCCCACGAAAGATCTCGCCGTCGCCAATATGAAAGACGGAGCAGTGGTGTGCGAATTGGGAACCGCAGTGCTTCCCGAGAGTGACTACGTGTACGACTTTTCCTTCCCCAAGGAAGGTGGCAAGCCGAATCCCCATTTGTGGACTGACCCGCCGCTTGCCCGAGAGTATGTGAGCCTTATTAGGGACGTGCTTGTGTCGCGGGACCCGGCGAACGAGGCGATATACACAGCGAATCACGACAAGGTCGTGGCAATGATTGACCGACTTGACGCAGCGATGGTGGAAGCAACTGCAACATTGCCTGCCGAGCAACGCAAATTGCTCACCTATCACGATGCGTATGCCTATTTTGCCAAGACATACGGCTGGCAAGTGGTGGGGGCAATCCAGCCGTCATCATTCGAGGAGCCGACGCCAAAAGACATCACCGAGCTCATCGACCAAGTTCGAGCAGAGAATGTGAAGGCAGTGTTTGGAAGTGAAGTATTCCCCTCGCCCGTACTTGAACAGATCGGTAAAGAGGCCGGAGTTGCCTATGTTGATGTCTTGCGTGACGACGATCTACCCGGTGAGCCTGGTGCCGCCGACCATTCATGGGCCGGGCTCATGCGTTTCGATTACGTCACCATGGTCGAAGCATTGGGCGGCGATGCAAGCGTCTTGAAGGGCGTTGATCTCACGGTGGACTCGGCCGATAAGGCGTACTACCCACAGTGAACGCTCTCGCGATTCCCCAAGCACTCATTGAGTGTCATGAACTGACGTGTGCGTACGACGGTGCTGTCGCAGTTGATGACGTATCGATGGCAGTGCGTCGCGGGGACTTCGTCGGAGTGGTGGGTCCATCCGGTTCGGGCAAGACCACGCTGCTCAAAGCAATTCTCGGGTCGGTTCAACCAGTGAGCGGTCATGTGCACAGGCTGCAGAACCTGAAGATGGCCTATGTCCCCCAAGTCGAGAGTGTCGACTGGAACTTTCCGGTGACCGTTCTCGAGACCGTAGTGATGACGCGCACTAACAACGGATGGTGGCCGCGTATGACGAAGGAAGAACGTGATCAGGCTGAGCGCGTCTTGCATCGACTTGGTCTTGTCGATGTTTCCGCACGTCACATTCGCGAACTCTCCGGCGGCCAGCAGCAGCGCGTGTTCATCGCAAGGGCACTTTTCCATCGGCCCGAGTTGCTTGTTCTGGATGAACCCACATCTGGTGTCGATGTGCGTACGCGACACGAAGTGTTGCACCTGTTGGCCGACCTGCATGACGAGGGTCTATCAATCGTGCTCACCACCCACGACCTCAACGGGTTGGCGGCCCATCTTCCACGAGTGGTGTGTATCAATCGTCGCATCGTGGCTGATGGCTCGCCTCGTGAAGTACTTACACCAGCGGTGCTCGAGCAAACATATGGAGCAGCGATGGAAGTCCTTATCCACGGTGGAATGCCGGTGGTCTTGGAGAGCGGCGCTGACCATGTTGCACGCCGACTGTCGAAATTGACGACGTCCTGACGCGAGATCACGTAGTCATGCTCGCGACACTGTTCGAACCATTCGGTTATTCGTTCTTCAACAACGGATTAGCGGTTGCAACCCTCGCTGGCGCATTGTGCGGCCTGCTGGGTGTTTTCGTGGTGTTGCGAGGTATGAGCTATATCGGCCACGGACTGTCACACGCAGTATTCGGCGGAGCGGCGGCTTCCGCAGTCGTGGGCATCAACTACTTCGTCGGAGCCGGAATCTGGGCAGTGGTGTCGGGTGTGCTCATCGGTCGCATTGCTCGACGGCGCATCATCGGTGCCGATGCCGCAATTGGTGTGGTGACCACAGCTTCATTTGCTATCGGTCTCGCACTTCTCAATCGTTACGGACAGGCAAAAAAGAGCATCGAAGCTGTGTTGTTCGGCTCCGTCCTCGGAGTAGAAAGGGCAGATATCTGGGCAGTGTCAATTGTTGCTGTACTTGTCGCCGTTTTCATCGTCACCTTTTATCGACGATTGTTGTTCGCCACCTTCGATCCCGATGTTGCGCAGGTGACTGGCGTGAGAGTTGCTTGGGTGGAAGCGATGGTCATGATGATGCTGTCGCTCACAATTCTCGTGACCATGCGCGTGATCGGGACACTGCTCATCTCTGCGTTGCTGGTCATTCCCGCGGCGACATCCCGAATGTTGACCAACTCGTTTGCGCGTATGTTGTGGATATCGCCCTTGCTCGGGGCTGCGTCGGGTTTCATCGGCATGAATGCCGCGTACCATCTTGACACCTCAGCAAGTGCAACTGTCATTCTGGTGGCCGCCATCGGTTTTGTGGCGGTCTATGCAGCAACTGGCATACGTGGACGTGTCCGCGTGGCACACGTTCACCACATCTAGCGTCAGTCGCGTAATTGCCATTCCACGCCAGACGGCGTGTCTCGAACTTCGACTCCGATGTCGGCAAAAGCATCGCGAATCGTGTCGGAAAGATCAAAGCGCTTCTCGGCCCGAACCGTTGCGCGAAGTGACAGCAAGGCTTCGACAAACGGTGCGACCACCTCACGGGGGTCGCGTGCACCACCGACCGCGAGGTCGCCGAGGCTGCTGATCATCGCGCGCAGTGAGGCCCTTGCACGGTCGGCATCTTCGCTTTGTAGAGAATCGGCAGACCATTCATGAATCGCTTGTTCCAGCTCGAGTGCAGCACGTACTGCCGCAATGGGGTCACGTGCGTCAAGTGCCTCGTTGAATCGCTCGGTACAGGTAGTGGCCACTTCGCCAAGAGAAGTCGCAGTGATGTTTGTCGTCGACTTCTGATCGTCTCCCGCAACCGCAGCCTTGGCGGTTGTCTTGCCTGAAG
>JBJTGC010000136.1:0-6185 GCA_046093725.1 Actinomycetota bacterium | reverse complement strand
GCACTACAGCCTCGTGCAGGATTTCCAGGACGAGCTCGACGGCGGCGGCAGCATCAAGTACGGAGCCTGGGTCGGCCTCGCCGGTTACCTGCTGGTCGCGATCTCGCTCGGCTTGGTGATGACCAGCAAGAAGTCCTCGGCGTCCTGAACTGAATGATCGGACCGAGCAACGTCGGTCAGTGGCGGAAGGGGTGGGATTTGAACCCACGGTGGGCACAAACCCACAACGGTTTTCGAGACCGTCCCATTCGGCCGCTCTGGCACCCTTCCGTCTGGCGAGGCTATCGGCGAGTTCAGCGAAGCGAACGGAAGAACTGCTGCAGTAATGCTTC
Source organism: Actinomycetota bacterium (assembly GCA_046093725.1). Taxonomy (GTDB): domain Bacteria; phylum Actinomycetota; class Acidimicrobiia; order Acidimicrobiales; family Ilumatobacteraceae; genus UBA2093. The sequence continues at coordinate 5,853 of JBJTGC010000136.1, read as the reverse complement.
AGACTCCGCCGCGAGCACACCGTGTATGACGGGCGGATTGTGGTTCAGCCGAGGATCAGCACACACGTTGTAGAGACTCGCTGTAGCGCCAGCTTTCAGATCTGCGGCGCCGTAGACCAACGTTCCGATGCGGGCAGAAAGCAAGGCACCCGCGCACATGACACAGGGCTCAAGTGTGACGACAAGTGTGCAGTCATTTAGGCGCCACCGACCGAGTCGTGCAGATGCGTCACGAAGTGCGAGAACTTCAGCATGCGCAGTTGGATCGTTGGTTTTCTCGCGTTCGTTGTGACGAGCAGCAACGATGTTGCCGTCGTGCAACACAACAGCACCCACCGGCACATCACCGTGGTCGAGCGCCCGACGCGCTTCGTCGAGCGCCGCAGTCATTGCAACCTCGTGGTTCATGGCGGAAGGGGTGGGATTTGAACCCACGGACCCTTGCAGGTCACAGCATTTCCAGTGCTGCCGATTCGGCCGCTCTCGCACCCTTCCTGGTGCGACATCCGTGAATGTCGCCGAGTGACGCAGGCTACCGCAGGGGTATCGTGGAACCATCGCTGCACCGATGCGCGATGCGTGTTCGGTGAGGTGACGGTCGGGTCCTGTGCGACGGGTGCTCGTGAATCGGGTCAGGGTCGGAAGGCAGCAGCCCTCAGCGGTACCACTCGTGTGCCGCAGATCGCCTGGCCGTTACCTCACTGCACACGACGCAACGGTGAGCACTTCGCTTTAGTCGCGTCCTACCGTCGCTCGTTCGACTCGCTCAACGAGTTGTGCGATGCCAAGTTCCTTGGCGAATGTTTCAAGTGCAGACGTCGGCCCTCGCCAACGCCAACTGTCCACTGTTCCTATGTCCACGTCGTCAGCCACGTCAGTACGCACCGTTGCGATGTCCTTGAACAGCAACGCCAAGTTGCGATTGTCGCGCAGTGTTGCTGCCAACTTTGCGGCGCCGCGAACTCCGCGTGCAGTTTCATTCCACGAGTCAACATCATCAGGGATTGCTTCGATGTGTTGATATACCGCGAGAACAGCGGATGCGCTCTTTGCTCCCCAACCCTGCAGTCCGGGGAATCCGTCCGCGGTGTCACCCACCAGACCCAACCAATCAGCGATTGACGTTGGTCCGACACCGAACTTGGCGCGCACTGCGTCTTCGTTGATGATGATGTCATTACGTCTGTCGAACTGAACGACACGATTGCCTTTGACACATTGGCCCATATCTTTGTCTGGGCTCAATATCTGTACCTGAGCAACTCTTTCGTCTGCATCAGCCAAATGTGCGGCAGCAGCAAGTCCGTCGTCGGCTTCATATTTCACCATTGACCACACCGGCACACCGAGTGCACGCAATGCGTCTTGAACAATCGGCAGCTGCTTGAGAATTTCTTCTTCCATGCCCTCGGAGGTTTTGTAGCCCTCGTAGAGATCATTTCGGAAACTCTCGATCACATGGTCCATAGACACCGCAACATGGGTTGCACCACCAGCAAGAAGTTGCAATGTTGAAGTGACCACACCAGCTGTAGCGGCAAGCGGAGGTGGTGTGCGGTGTCGCACAGCCTGACCAAAGTGCTGGCGGTACAGCTCGTATGTGCCATCGATGAGATGAATGATCACGACGTCATTGTGGCTCGCGAGAGCCAAGGTTGAAGTTACTCATGCGGTCCACAGTGCAATCATCGCACCGAGCATGAGGAATGGACCAAAGGCAAACATCGACGAACGTCGAAGCTGGCGAGTGAGAAGACCAACGAGTGCAAATACGCCACCTAGAACCGCCGCGAACAAGAGCCCCGCAAGCACTACCTCGATGCCGACCCATCCGAGAAAGAAACCCAGCATTGGCGCCACTGCCACATCGCCACCGCCCAACTGACCGCGCGAGAGAGCGCGCCACGCAAGGAGGACAACGGTTGAGAGCAAGACTCCCACCAGAGCGGTCAAGAGTTGTCGCGGCGTGTCATCGACCACTGCTGCAATGGCTAAAAGCGGAATGCCAAGAGTGCACGCGCGAGTGGTGACCTGACGCACAAGCAGATGCGTGTCGATATCAACAAGTGCGTGAGTGATGCACACTGATGCAAACACGCCAAAGGCGAGCGTGGCAACATCGCTGTCAAACGTTGACGCATTCATCGCGTATGCAGCTGCGCCGAGCACTGCGCCGATACTTGTGAAATTGCTGGTCGTGTGCCACGTTCCTTGTACATATGACAAGTTGCGCTGATGCGCAGTCACGATGAGAGTTCGTGCGCGACGCGCAGCCCGCTGGCCAAAGACCAGCCCGAGGAAAGCCCAGACGACTAGTCGGAGCACGGCCTCGCCTGACTGATTATTCCTGCACCAATTCGATCAATGTGCCGTAGCTGCCCTTCGGATGGATGAATGCCACTGTGGTTCCGCGGCTTCCCGGTCGAGGCTCTTTGTCGATCGGAGTGGCACCGGCCTTCACCATCGCCTCAAGTGCTTCAGCGCAATTTGCAACTCGGTACCCCACATGATGAAGACCTTCACCACGCTTCTCAATGGCCTTTGCCACCGGGGAATCGTCTCGAGTTGGTGTCAACAACTGCACGTAGCTCTCAGCCACTTTCAGTAACGCTTCCTCGACACCATCTCGTTCAACCACTTCGCGGTGGTCGACTTCGGCACCGAATGCACGGCGGTAATAGTCAATTGCGGCCTCAAGATCCTTGACGGCGATGGCGACATGGTCAATTTCGGTCAGCAGCACGTTTGCTTCTCCTTTACTGGTGAGGTCAATTGTTTAGGCGCGGCGGAAGGCGCGCAACTTCTTCTCGCCCACTTTTTGGCGAAGTTCCACATTGTCGATGCCGAGTCCCTCTTCAGGTGACAGACACAGCACTCCGAGCTTTCCTTCATGCATGTTCTTGTGCACCTGGTATGCCGCTTCGCCGGTGTTTTCCAGTGTGAACACTTGCGACATCACTGGATGGATCATTCCCTTTGCAATCAGGCGATTGGCTTCGTAGGCCTCGCGGTAGTTCGCGAAGTGGCTACCAACGAGACGTTTCAGGCGCATCCAGAAGAAGCGGTTGTCGAACTCCATCATGAAGCCACTTGTGGCTGCGCATGTGACGACTGTTCCGCCCTTCTTCGCCACGTACATTGACGCAGCAAATGTCGAGCGACCGGGATGCTCGAACACGATGTCTGGGTCTTCACCAACAAGCCCACGAATGTCTGCACCAAGTCGACGCCATTCGGATTCGTTGTGGGTGTTGTCCTCGTTCCAGAACTTGTAGTTGGCTGCGCGGCGATCAATGACCGCCTCGCAACCAAGGTCATGGAGAATCTTCGCTTTTTCGGGTGAGCTCACAACACCAACAGGAATTCCTCCGCCGTTCAACACGTACTGCACTGCGTATGCACCGATACCACCAGTTGCACCCCAGATCAGAACGACATCGCCCTGCTTCATGTGAGCACCGTTGCGAGACACCAACATGCGGTAACTGGTGGAGTTGCAAAGTGCATTCACTGCAGCTTCCTCCCACGACAGATGCGCGGGCTTTGGCATGAGTTGATTTGCCTTCACAATTGCAACATCGGCAAGGCCGCCGAAGTTTGTCTCATAGCCCCAAATGCGCTGATTGGCGCCGAGCATCGAGTCGTCGTGTGACGTGGGATCTTGATCATCGACGTGATTGCAATGCACGGTCACCTTGTCGCCAGGTTTCCAGTTGCGCACCGCACTTCCGACGCGCAACACGACACCCGATGCATCGCTACCAATCACTTGATAATCACGATCGTGACGCTTGGCCCATTCGCTCTCACGACCAAGGCGCGCCATCGGACCAAAGGTGCTGACGGGTTCGAAGATGCTGCTCCACACAGTGTTGAAGTTGATTGACGATGCCATCACCGCAACAACTGCCTCGTCTGGTGCCAACTCAGGCATCGGCACGTCACCAATGTGAATGGCAGAGCGTGGGTCTTTGTCCTCGCTGGCGACGCCGGCGAACATGTCCTGGTCCGCTTTTCGAATATGAGCTGCGCGGTATTCGCTGGGCAAAGGCAATGACGCCAGTTGTTCGCCCGAGGCGCCGTTCAGGATTGCTTCGCGGATTTTCTCCATGCGGGCTGACGATAGCGAGCGGACTCGCCCAGTCCCCTACGCTGATTCCTTCATCCCACATATAGGGCTCATCTGGAGGACACACATGGCCGGGTCGTACATCGTCGCTGGAGCACGCACACCAATCGGCAAGATGAGCGGTGCCTTGTCATCGTTCAGCGCCGCTGATTTGGGCGGATTTGCCATCAAGGAAGCTCTACTACGTGCGGGCGTTGCCGCGCACGAAGTCGACCACGTGATCATGGGTCAGGTGCTGATGGCCGGGCAAGGTCAGGTGCCTGCACGCCAGGCTGCCTCGAACGCAGGCATTCCGATGAATGTGCCCTCAGTGAACATCAACAAGGTGTGTTTGTCCGGAATCAATTCGGTGTACTTGGCAGACCAAATGATCCAAGCAGGCGAAGCCGACATCGTGGTCGCCGGCGGCATGGAGAGTATGACCAATGCGCCGTACATCGCATCGGGTGCGCGTGGTGGTTTCCGCTACGGACACACCGAGCTTGCTGACGCAATCATCAAGGACGGTTTATGGTGCGCATTCGACGCGTGTCTCATGGGTCTTGGTACTGAGCGCTATACAAGCGGTGGCATCAGCCGTGACGAACAAGACGATCTTGCAATGAAGAGCAACCAGCGCGCCGCAGCAGCAATTGCAGCAGGCCGCCTAGCCGATGAAATCGTCGCTGTTGCTGTGAAGCAACGCAAAGGTGACCCGTTGATGGTGAAGGACGACGAAGGTGTTCGCGCCGACACAACCATGGAGTCACTCGGTGGGTTGAAGCCCGCATTCGACAAAGAAGGCACCATCACGGCTGCAAATGCAAGCCAGATCAGCGATGGTGGATCTGCTGTCATTGTCATGTCTAAGAAAGCAGCGGAAGCACGTGGCGTCAAACCCCTCGGCGAAATTCTCTCGTATGGAATGGTTGCCGGACCTGATAACGCATCGCTCTTGCACCAGCCGAGCCGTTCGATCATGAAGGCTCTCGACCGCGCAGGCATGAAGTTGTCTGATGTCGACTTGTTCGAACTGAATGAGGCATTCGCAGCGGTGGGAATCGCGTCAATGCGCGAGCTCGGCATCAAAGACGACATCGTCAACGTGAACGGTGGAGCGATTGCTCTCGGTCACCCGATTGGTATGAGCGGCAACCGTCTCGTGCTCACAATCCTGCACGAGCTGAAGCGCCGCGGTGGTGGCGTTGGTGCCGCCGCACTCTGCGGTGGCGGTGGTCAGGGAGACGCAATCATCGTCCGCAGTCTCTAAGACAACACGACGACGAAAGATGCGCACATCGAACGCATCTTCACTTGCGCGCACATCCATGCTCGCGGCGTTCGTTGGCGTTCTTGCCGGCCTGTCATCGGCTGCATTTATCGAGGCACTCGACTGGGCCACCAACACTCGTGAATCAAACTCTGCGTTGATCTGGTTCTTGCCGCTCGGTGGGTTCATCGTCGGCCTTGGGTATCACTTGCTTGGACCAGGACTTGAACGTGGAAGCGGGCTCGTTGTCGAACAACTACGTGCGACAACCCGACCAGTACCGTTTCGTTTGTCGTGGTTGGTGTTCATCGGCAGCGTCATCACTCATGTGTTCGGCGGATCTGCAGGACGAGAGGGCGCAGCGGTTCAGATTTCTGCAGGGATGGCCGACCCGCTTGCGCGAAAGTTTGAACTTGATGACACACGGCGAACAGAGCTGCTGACCGCCGCGGTTGCAGGGGGCTTCGGTTCTGTC
>JBJTGC010000135.1:0-4348 GCA_046093725.1 Actinomycetota bacterium | reverse complement strand
GCATAGCCACGCATGCCTTCGACGGAATGAAAATTGATGATCGACCCGCGTCCTGCTTCTGTCATCGGGTTGATGAACGCGCGTGTCACGCCAAAGATGTGACCAAGGTTGAGGTCATACATCGTCTTCCAACTCTGTGGTGTTGACTCTCGAAAGGGCACATTCGGGCGGAAGTCACCAACATTGTTGACGAGCACATCGATGGTTCCGTGGCGTCGAAGCACATCGGTGGCAAAGTCATCGACCTGTTTCTCGTCGGTCACGTCGACGACACGAACGGTGATGCGACCACCGACGGCCTTCACGATGTCTTCAATGCTTCTTGCACGGTCTGCATCGATTTCAGCAACTTCAAGCACCGCGCCATGACGAGCGAACAGCTCACAGATCGCTGCACCAATTCCGGCACCACCGCCAGTGACGACCGCGACCTTCCCGTCGAGCAACAGGTTCCAGTCTTCGATGGGTGGAACATTGGTGGGTACTTGGGTCGTCATGGTTTCCTCCATGTGACTAGTGATCGGTCTATCTCAGTGAGTGAGCGGACGCCGGCAAGTGCCATGGCGCGTCGAAATTCATCGCGCAGCATTCCGATGGCGAGGTCGACGCCGGGTTCACCGGCCGCGCCGAGTCCATAGAGATAAGCGCGACCAACCGAGCATGCATTTGCCCCGAGTGCGAGGGCCTTCAACACGTCTGCGCCACGACGCACGCCCCCGTCACAGATGATGAAACAGCGACCTTCGACAGTGTCGGCAATCTCCGGAAGTATCGAGACTGACGATGGTGCATAGTCGAGTTGACGCCCACCATGATTGGAAATCGAAATGGCATCGATGCCGTGCTCGCACGCAAGTGCCGCATCCTCGGTGCGTTGAATGCCTTTGATGATGATGGGTCCGTTCCAGTTGGCGCGAAGCCAGGCAATGTCGTCCCATGACACCGACGGGTCCATCTGGTCGTTGATGTATTGCGACAGAGAAACGGCAGTACCACCATCTTTGTCAGCGTGTGCCGCGACATTTGCGAACGTGATGGGCTCGTGAGTGAGGAAATCGAACGTCCAGCGGGGGTGGCGGATGCCATCGATGATGGTGTCGAGTCCGATCTTTGGAGGAAGAGTGAATCCGCGACGCACATCGCGCTCTCGTCGACCGAGAATTGCTGTGTCGACGGTGAGCATGATCGCAGAAAACCCAACATCGCGCGCTCGGTCTAACATCGACTTCACGATGCCTCTGTCACGCCACACGTACACCTGAAACCATTTGGTTGCATTCGAAGCGGCGCCAACTTCCTCAATGCTGCGCGTGGCGAGAGTGGACAGTGTGTATGGAAGGTTCAACCGCTCCGCGGCGCGGGCCACTGCCAACTCGCCTTGTGACGTCGCGATACGGGTGAAGCCTGTGGGGCCAAGGATGACAGGCATGTCGTATGTGGCGCCCAGAATGGACGCTGTTGTGTCGATGTGTGAGACATCGACCAGCACCCGTGGGCGGAACTCAATTCGGTCAAAGTCGGAGGTGTTGCGTCGGTATGTGACTTCATCATCGGCTGCGCCGTCGAAGTAGTCGAAGATGCCACCCGGTAGGCGGCGCTTAGCAATCAGTCGAAGGTCTGCGATATTGGCTGCCTTTGAAAGGCGACGCTTCTGCCGTGACAAGACCGGCTTCTTGAAGCGGATGACCGAAGTAACAGTGCGAATGACGCCCATGTCAGAGTGCGCTCGGGTCAGTCGAACTCGTGAGGAGCGAACCCCTCAACAGTTGAGCGCATCATCTTGCGGTGCTGTGGATAGTGGTCACTCAGGGCACGGTGTGCCGTGGTTGTCTCGTCCCAAATCGCGATGTCGCCTGGCTTCCATTTCCATCGAACGGAAAAGTTCGGATTATCCAGTTTCGCGATCAGAAAATCGAGAAGGACGCGCGACTCATCCTCTTTCATGTCGACGATTGACGTCATGTTCTGTGGAGACAAAAAGATTGCCTTGCGTCCCGATACGGGGTGTCTCTTCACCAACTTGTGAAACGCACCGCGACCAAAATTCTCGCGAATCGCCTTGCCAACTTCTTCGCCGAATATTCGTGTGTTCACCTCGATCAGACGCTCTGTGCCTCCGTGGTGAGCCGTGAGTGAATCGCACAGCGTCTTCATCGTCGGCGACAGAGACTCATAAATAGCTGCGGTGCTTGCCCACATGGTGTCACCACCAAAGGGTGGGATGATGACTGACTGCAAAACCGCGTAGCGCGGCGGTGTGTGGTACCAGGTGACGTCTGTGTGCCAGTTGTCTGCATCAGGAGGAGACTGCTCGGTGTCTTCGATGACGGAGACATTCGGTTCTGTCCGACCGCGCAAGCGGGCGAGTGGGTAGATGTCTCCACCTCCGAGCAACAACGTGGCTGCAAGATGTTGTTCTTCGGAGAGTGGATTGTTGCGAAAGAACACCACTCCGTATTGGTGCACTGCATCAAGCAATTGATTCACGTCTGCATTGGACAGCGTTGGGTCGAACCTCGAGCCTTCCACGATTGCTCCGGCGTGAGTTGTGAGCGGAGTGAATGACAGCGCCATGCCCCGACAGTAGTCGCAGAGGTCAGTCAAGTTCGCTGGTTATGTCTCCGCCGACGATGGTGTCGCGCACCTCGATGTCTCGAATGGTGCTCGGGTCGACTGTGAGCGGATCTTCTGCCAACACTGTCATGTCGGCGAACTTTCCGGTCTCGAGCGAACCTATGAGATGGTCCAGGTGCAGCAGATACGCGGCACCAAGTGTCGTTGCTTGCAACGCAATCGCTGGCGAGATTGTTTCGTGTTCACCCAAGATGCGACTGCTCACTGTTCGTCGGTTCACCGCTGCCCACATGGTGTGCAATTGCCCGATAGGGGTGACCGAAGCATCTGAGTGAAGCGTGAACGGCACACCAAGCCTCGATGCGGAGGCTGCAGGGTTCATCTGCGACGCGCGATCGGGGCCAAGAGTGAGATCGTGATGCTGATCACCCCAAAACCACATGTGGTTGCTGAAGAAGTTGCAACCGATTCCAAGGTTACGTGCACGGCGCAATTGTGCGTGCGTGACAGTTTGTGCGTGGGTGATGGTGTGACGATGATCAAGCCACGCATGCTGCACGAGAGCCCGCTCGACTGCATCAATGAAAAGTTCCGAGGCGACATCACCATTGCAGTGACAATGAATACCGATACGTTCCGCAGTGAACCGCGCGACCATGTCGAAGGTTTCTTCCGGTGTTTGAAGAAGGAAACCGTGACTCTCGCCCGTGATGTACTCAGGCCACGACAACATCGCGGTGAATCCTTGGATGGACCCATCGAGCATCATCTTCACAACTGGAATCTTGAACTTGTCGCTCTCATGGGCGTGCGACTGACGCAGGGCTTCTATCTGCTCATCGATCGTCTTTCCTTGCGAGCGCGACATCGGAGCACAAGCAAGACGTGCCGGAAATGAGGTCGAGTTGACGATGTTCGCGACAACTTCGGCATGTTCCGGACGAAAGAGAAAAGGGCTCGCCAAGTCTGTTGCTGTTGTGACTCCGGCGAGTTTCGCTGCTCGCCCGAAATCGGTGATGCATTGCTCGCTCGCAAACACTTTCCCGAGATGCAGAAACTCATCTTTTGCGAGTGTGAGGGCAGCAGTTTCGCGAAGTTCACCATCTGGTTCGCCATCAGGTCCGATTCCGATGCCGGGTGTCGGATGGCTCGCAGTGATGTCGTACTTACGCAAGAACGGTGAGTTCACCGTTGCGAGGTGTCCGCTGGCATGGAAGATGAAGATCGGCGTGGTCTCAGAGACAGAGTCGAGGTGGTGGCGATTCAACCTTTCGCCAGTGAAATAGATGGGGTCGAACCCAGACGCCACGAAGAACGGAACATCAGGGTTTTTTCCGAGCAGTGTCCGAAGACGCTGCAGAAAATCAGCGATGCTCGTGACGCCGGGGGCAGTCGTTCCGTCTGGCATTGAACGGTCAAAACGTCCGACGTAGGGGACTTGGCCCCATTGTCCTTCCATGAGATGTGAATGAGCTTCAACAAATCCTGGAACGATGACGACGCGTTCGAATCGAGTGTCGACGGAGTCAATGCCCCAGCGAGAGCATTCATCGACGGTGCCGACTGCGAGTATGCGGCCGTCGCGAACTGCGACGGCTTGACCTGATGGGCGAGAGGGATTCAGCGTGTGTACGGCTTTGGCCGTATAGATAATTCCCCCAGTCACCGTTCAGACACTACCGAGTGTGCTGACGGCGACCTCTGCCTGCATCGCGGCCGCGGCTGTCATCACGACCGCGAGTGTCACCGCGGCTGCTGCGGTCGGTACGACGGT
>JBJTGC010000134.1:0-2995 GCA_046093725.1 Actinomycetota bacterium | reverse complement strand
GTCCACTGTTGACCGTGTGATCGAAGTGGAATCTGGAGACGGATTCGACCGCACCTTGTGGAACGAGCTTGCGAAGGCTGGGCTTCTCGGGTTATGCCTGCCAGAAGAACACGGCGGACTCAACATGAACATGGTCGAGTTGGTGCTCGTCCTCGAACAACAGGGAAAGACCGTCGCTTCGGTTCCGCTGTGGTCCACATCAGTCGCATCAATGGCGGTTGCGGAGTATGGCTCAAAGGAATTGCAGGCGGCCCTTCTCTCGAGCGTGGTCGAGGGTCGAAACGCGGTGTCACTGGCATTGTCGAACTACGGCGCAAACGACGTGATGAACCCATCAGTCACTGCAGTTGACAGCGACGGCGGTGTGAAGTTGACAGGTGGCAAGCCTGCGGTGAGCTTTGCGCAGCATGCATCGCACGTGTTGGTGTCAGCAAAACGCGCGGACGACTCCATCGTTCTTGCTTTGGTGGACCTGAAAGCCAGTGGGGTCACAGTCACACCAGTTCAAGCCAGTAACCGACAGCCAACCGCGAATGTCGAATTCGACGTCGTCGTTCCGGCATCGCATGTAGTGGCCGGGCTCAATGGAAACGGTCGTGAAGCACTGCGCTGGGTGCACGAACACGCATTGGTCGGGCTTTGTGCATTGCAACTCGGCATTGCTCAAGGTGCCATCACCATCATGAGTGACCACGTGAAGACCCGCACACAGTTCAACAAGCCGTTGTCCGCTCAGCAAGCAGTTGCTGTTCGCGCCGCTGATCAATTCGTCACCACTGAAGCCATTCGCGTTACCACTTTGAATGCCGCGTGGCGCATGTCCGAGGGCTTCGATGCTCGTCAAGACGTTCTTGTGGCCATGTACTGGGCGACAGAAGGCGGCCATTCCATCGTCATTGCGTGCCAGCACTTGCACGGCGGTATTGGCGCCGATATCTCGTACCCAGTGCACCGTTACTTCCTCTGGGGAATTCAGATCTCGACAGAACTAGGCGGTGCCAGTCAGCACCTCTCCCGACTCGGAAAGTTGATTGCATCAAAATGAACACTTCACTCTCCCACTCGAAAGTCAAAGTCGGCGACGAACTTCCCGGTCTTGACATTCCGCTCACGCGCACTCTCATCGTCGCCACTGCCATCGCAACTCGCGACTACCAAGAAGTGCACCATGATCCAGGCCTTGCGGTCGAGCGTGGTTCCAAGGACATCATCATGAACATCCTCACCACCAACAGCTTCGTCGGTCGATACGTCACTGATTGGGCCGGACCAGACGCTCTCATCAAGAGCGTCAAAGTGCGTCTCGGTGCACCCAATTATCCGGGTGACACGATGCAGATGACCGGCAAGGTCACAGCGCTTGATGGCAAGGTGGCGACTATCGCCATTCGCGGAGCGAACTCTCTCGGCGATCACGTCAATGCAACAGTGGAAGTGGAACTGTCATGAGCAACAAACTTGGTCGTACCGCCGCCATCTGTGGCATCGGTGCCACGGAGTTCTCGAAGGACTCTGGTCGCAGCGAAATGAAGCTTGCTGTCGAAGCAGTGAGCGCAGCCATTGACGATGCGGGCCTGAAGCCGAGCGACGTTGACGGCATGGTCACGTACTCCACTGACAACAACCCCGACGTCGAGATTGCCCGCAACGTGGGCATTGGTGCACTTCGGCACTTCTCGCGCGTTCATTACGGCGGCGGAGCAGCCTGCGGAACGATCGCACTCGCGACGATGGCCGTGGCAACTGGCGCTGCTGATGTCGTTGTGTGTTACCGCGCTTTCAACGAGCGCAGTGGCCGTCGCTTCGGTGCCGGCGTACAAGACCTGCCGAATGCTGCCACCGCTGAACGTGCACAGTTTTCGTACACGTCATCACAAGGCCTTCTCACTCCTGCGTCGTGGGTGGCAATGGTTGCACGCCGATACATGCACTTGTACGGCGCCACGAGCGAAGACTTCGGTCGCGTTGCAGTCGCCATGCGAAAGCACGCAGCCACCAACCCCGCCGCGTGGTTCTATAACCAGCCGATCACTCTCGAAGAGCATCAGCAGAGTCGCTGGATCGTTGATCCATTGCACCTCTTTGACTGCTGCCAAGAAAGTGACGGAGCACAAGCAATCATCGTGACGACTCCAGAACGCGCCCGTGACCTGAAGCAAAAGCCAGTGATGATCGAGGCGGTGGCACAAGGTGCCGGCAAAGATCAATGGACCATGACCAGCTTCTATCGAGATGACATCGCTCAATTGCCCGAGATGAAAATCGTCGCCGACGAACTCTGGTCATCCAGCGGGCTCACCCCCGCCGACATCCAGACCGCGGTGCTGTACGACCACTGCTCTCCATATGTGCTGATGCAGCTTGAAGAATTCGGATTCTGCAAGCGCGGCGAAGCGAAAGACTTCATCAAGAATGGAAACATCGAACTTGGCGGGGACTTGCCGTTGAACACACATGGTGGTCAGCTTGGTGAGGCATATATCCACGGCATGAACGGAATCGCCGAAGGTGTGCGCCAAGTGCGCGGAACGAGCGTCAATCAGATTCCACGAGTGGAGCATGTCTTGGTGTCAGCCGGCACCGGCGTTCCGACCAGCGGACTTATTTTGGGAGTAGATCGATGAGCACTGTCGACATGTCAAGAATCGACGTCATCAGTAATGAGGCGTACCGCAATGGTCCGCCATACGAGCAATACGACTTACTTCGTCGTGAGGCACCGGTTGTGAGACACCCCGGGATGGAGCCCGGTTTCCCGGATTGGTTCTGGGGAATCTTTCGTCACGAAGACATCGTGACCGTGAGCCGACAGTTCCAGACATACTCGTCTGCTCGACAAGGCTCTCTCATGCACCAAGACCGCCCCGACTTGGAAGCGGCGCGCATGATGATCGACACCGATCCGCCTGATCACACACGACTTCGCACGCTTGTCAATCGAGGTTTCACTCCCAAAGCTATGCGGGCACTCGAAGATCACTTCCGTGAAGTGGCA
>JBJTGC010000133.1:0-2208 GCA_046093725.1 Actinomycetota bacterium | reverse complement strand
CTTTCATTGCAGAAACTCATGACTGGGTGGGAGTGTCCATCACCGCATCGCACAACCCCTGGAAAGACAACGGCATCAAAGTATTTGCTGCTGGTGGAGCCAAGTTGTCTGATGCACAACAAGTTGACATCGAACGTGAGTGGCACGCAGTGAGCACTGCTGAGCAGGGCATTCCCGAGGCGATGGTGCACTCTGCGACCGAACTGCTCGATGAGTACATCGACCATCGCGTGTCGATTATCGGTGAGGGTCGCCTGGCTGGGGTCACGGTCGCGCTTGATTGTGCCACCGGTGCAATGTCAGAAGTGGCAGCGAAAGTTTTCTCCCGCACCGGTGCCGCCGTCGACGTCATTAATGCTGGACCTGATGGCACCAACATCAACGACGGTTGTGGGGCCACTCATCCGGAAGCCCTCGCAGCACACATGACGAATGCACACGCAGGAGTTGGCCTCAGCTTCGACGGCGATGGCGACCGTGTCATCGGCGTGACTGCCACTGGAGACATTGTCGATGGTGATCGTCTCATTGCGCTCGCAGCTATCGACCTAGCTCAGCGCGGCCTCCTGCGGAACAAATCTGTGGCCGTCACGGTCATGTCGAACCTTGGCTTTCATCGAGCGATGCAGTCTCACGACATTGAAGTAGTGGTCACGCCAGTCGGCGATCGACATGTCCTCGAAGCACTTGAGCACAGCGATTTGGTATTGGGTGGTGAACAGAGTGGCCACATCATTTACGCGGCACACGCCACCACGGGCGACGGATTACTCGCTGGCCTCATGCTCGCGGAGTACTTGCAGCGCACCAAGTCTGATTTTTCCCACGTGTCAAGAGATGTGATGACCTCGTACCCGCAAGTGTTGGTCAATGTACGAACGAACAACAAGATTGCAGACCCGGCTGATGTACTCGCTGAACAAGTGGCGACCGCGGAGCGTTTGCTTGCTGGTAACGGCCGGGTGTTGCTACGCGCCTCGGGTACCGAACCTGTGATTCGCGTCATGGTTGAGGCTGAAACGGCCGAGCTCGCGCGTGAAGTAGCAGGAAGTCTCGCCGATGCGGTCCGTGCGGCCGACGAGGCTCACTAATCTCGAACCATGTGCGGCATCATCGGAATCGTGTCCCGCCCGACGGGTCGTGCAATACCCAGTCGTGACGAGGTGTTGAACGGTCTCGATTCGGCAATCGCTGCTCGCGGCGACAATGTATTGATTGCCCAGCACTTGCAACGAGTCGACGAATTGTTGCGCGGCGATGCAGGAATGCAAGCGATGGCGGGCAACCTCGAGCTTGTCGCTGCGATGACCTCACGACTCGACGCACTCGACGCATACGCAGTTGAAGAAGATCAACGTGTTGACTCGCTCACCGGCAACCCCGCGCATATCGAGGCGGAAGCCGCCTTGGTGGCTGCGGTGCGAGACCCGCTCTGGTCGATTCGCCGTGATCGACTTCGTACCGCCGATGCAGTGCATGCACTTGCTGGTCGTCATGCATCTTCGTCGGCGTTGTGTGGTTACTACAGCATCCAACAGGCGCTTTCTGCGCTCGATCGTTTGGAAGTACGTGGACGCGACTCTGCCGGAGTTGGCGTCGTCGTGTGGGGCGAAGCTCTCGACCCTGCACAGGAACCGTTCGCATCGATGCTGCGCGAGCGAAGTGGCGACCCGCTGTTCACCAACAACAGCGTCCGTGCTCAAGGGCGTTCATTGGTGTTCGTCTACAAAGCGGCAGCTGAAATCGGTGAATTGGGTGACAACACTCGCAAGATGCGTTCATCAATCATGGACGATGAATTGCTGCGTCGTGCTCTGTCATTGCCTGGTGTGCGAACCACCGTTCTCGGACACACACGGTGGGCAAGTGTCGGCATTATCTCTGAACCAAATGCCCACCCCGTCACCAGTGAAGAAGATGGTGAGGCTGCAGCAACCATTGCTATCGGAGTGTTGAACGGCGACGTTGACAATCATGCAGATCTCAAGGTTCGCCATTCATTGAAGATCGCTGATCCCATCACGACAGATGCAAAGGTCATTCCGGCTCTCGTGCAGAGGTTCCGCGCGGAGAATGAACTGACTGAAGCGTTTCGAAAGACCGTGTCGTCGTTCGAGGGGTCTGTGGCGATTGGTCTAGTCAGCGCCGATCACCCACACGAGATGTTGCTTGCGCTTCACGGAAGTGGTCAGGGTCTGTGTATTGGTC
>JBJTGC010000132.1:0-3006 GCA_046093725.1 Actinomycetota bacterium | reverse complement strand
AACACAGATCTTCGGGGTGTTCGAGCGGATGTCGTAGTCCTGGGCCTGCTTGGCTGTCAGCACAGTGAGTGCCGAATCAGGCTGCGCGGCCGCGGGCAACTTGGTGGAGTACACCTTGGCGTCGACGCGACCGGCAGATGCACCTCCGACGGTGCCGGTGCCGTCACCACCAGCGGTTACTCCTGCTGCTGCTTCCCAGACCGTGTAACGGATTCCTGCAGACTGCGATCCAAGAGCACGAAGCACAGTGAGAAGGGCGGGCTGGCCCTTTGCGTTGATGAACGTGACTCGTGCACCACTGCTCGATCCACACGAGGCCAGGTCGCTGTACGTCATCTTCTCGCCGAGACCGTTGGTTCCGTACGAATCAACGAGACCACTGTCGGTACTCAGGTAGTACGGGTAGTTGGCGCTCTCGTAGGTCGAGGGCTGGTTGCACATGATGCTCATGGGTCTTCCGGCCTCGGAGAAACCGGTGAACATGAATCCGGTGGCCGTTGCTGCGATACCCAGAAGGCTGTACCGCATCGGAACTGAAGCACCGTTCACGGTCACGGTTGTCGGCATGTTGGTCATGGCCTTCTTGCCGTCAGTTCCGAGAGTGGTGTCGGGTTCGCCCTTGGTGGTCAGGCGGAACAGCGAGTACGACGGGGTGTTGCCGCTCACAGTGCTGATGAGGTTGTTCCATCGGCCGGCAGTATCAATGAGCCAGCGGCCACTGGGAGCAATAGCGGTGGTGAAAGTGTTCGTTGCGAGCGGTGATCCGTCGATCTTCCGGGCAATGAGTGCCGAACCCGTGTACGAGTACTGGTTTGACTGGCAACCGTTGTAGTTGGTGATGTTGTTGTCGTAGGGATGCTGGGTGCTTCGCGGGTAGTACATGATGTTCGTGACGGTGTGAACCTTGGTCGACGAAAGTGACGTGATCGACGTGTCTGCTGAACTCGAGTCCCAGATCTGGGCGCAGCGGGTGTGGTCGTCGAAGATCTTGACGAAACCGTTGGTTCCCCATGTCGTGTCCAGAGCAAGTGAGTTGCCGGAAGGCTTGATCACAAAGAGCCCACGGGTCTCGTACTCGGTGCGCGAACTGTTCGCATACAACGAATACATGCAGGTGAGACCCATCATCAATGATCCGTCGGGCCGCAGAGTCACGTTGTATCCGCTTGCGTATCCCGTGTTCAGGGCAATGCTCTGGAATGTCGCGCCGAAGTTCGATGTACAAAGGCTGCTGGAGAGCGGCGTCACGTTGTATGCCGCGAAATCAGTGGTCGGATCATAGAACGGCGAGTCGTTGAGGACGAACACCTTCTTAGCAATGATCGCACCCGTCTTCAGGTTTCCGACGGCGATGGAGGACAATGTCGCGCTCCTCTGGTTCATGCCCGAGCCGACAGACATTTCGCGGCGGAACACGATGGCGAAGTAGCCCGAGGTTTCGTTGACGGAGAAGTGGTCAACCGAGTAGCAGTTTGAGTTGCTTGATTGGCTCATGCAGCTCGAGTTGCTGGCTGTGGGGTACTCGAAATCGTCGCCCAGGTTGACCGCGGCGAACGACGAATCGATGGTGAGGTCGTCTTTCATCTTCCAGACGTGGATGTTGGCGCCTGCGGTGACAGTGTCGATACCTGCAACAAGGAACGCGTTCGTTTGGTTGAGCCGCTGGATTCTGATGATCTGGGCATTCGGAACGGCGCTGGGTGCAACGACCGCGACATTCTTGATGGTGGCTTTGCCGCTTGAGTCGGCAGATGCACCATTTGCCGTGAGCGTCAGGCCGGAGATGGCAACTGCCGCAGCGATGAACATGGATGAGAAACGACGCACGAAAAACTCCCGTTTGTTGGTCGATTGAGTGAACTTTCCGTTTGGAAAGCGACTGTCAGAATCTAGACCAGAAGTTTGGGTTTCGTCACGAAATCGAGCCCAAATGCGGGGAGAAACCCGTCACTCTGTCATTTGCGCGTGGAAAATTATGGCTATCGGGATGCCCAGGTCGTGGTGGTGCCGAGCGGCGGCTGGGTCTGGTCAACCACAGATGTGTTCGCCATGAGCACCGTGTAGCAGGCCTGTCGGTCTGTGGTGTTTGCCCGGAAACCGACGGAGGTCTTCAATGGATTGCCAGTGGCGTCCCACACGTCGGGAACATGTTTCAGACGCAGACGAGGGTGCTTGACCTTGAATTGAAGAATGGGGCTGCCGAAGTGTGTGATCAATGAACCGATCCGTGGAATCTGGTCACTGGTCGCATCAGCGTTGAGCCCGCCGGAGGGGACATGCACCAGGAAGTCCGTTGTTCCGGTCTGGTCCCCGTTCCACTGCCAGTTCGCAGCCTTCTGTGGGACTGGGCTCGTGAACACCTGTGGCGCCACCGGCCCGCGTTGTGCCGGCGCCGTGACGGCGAGGGGTGAGACGGACAATGTGTAAGTCCCTTTGAGCTGCAACTGGTTGAACTCGTTGTACTGCTGGGCATAGTCGTATGCACTAAATTCGTACATCGTTGCCTTGGGGCTGTTCGACAGACTCATCGGGCCCGAGAGTGTCGGTTGCAGAACAACTTTGTCTAGCCGTGTGATGCCAGCCGGAAGTGTTACCTCGCTTGGCTTTATCATCCACATCTCGATCCAGCCAGAGTTCACGCAGGCCATCGGACCGCGCGCAACTCTCCGGGCAAAACTCGTGATGTCGACTTTCTGTGTGCTGTTGTCCTGCATGATCCAGGTGGAAGTCATCTTCTTGAGGCTTCCGTTCTCTACAACGACCATGAGAACTTTGATTCTGTCCCACGATTCTTTGTAATACATCAGACGCGATGGACTGAGACCTTCGTTGTCGGTTCTCTCATCCCCTTGCTCTGATGAATCGTCAAAGATGTACCGTTGGATTGGGTCCCCGTAGTTGCCGTATCTCCTGGTTGCATTTATCGGAATTGTGGTCGTTTTGGCACTGGGTTCCACCGACCACGATGCGGGCGTTTGTTGGCGTAGTTGTGTCTGGTACCTGGCC
>JBJTGC010000131.1:0-3805 GCA_046093725.1 Actinomycetota bacterium | reverse complement strand
GTTCTGAGCTTTGGCGTGAAGAACGTCGACTTCGGGGGCATAAGTTCGCCACTGTCGGCGACGTGGCGAATCTGGTCGATGCTGACGGGTCGGATGAGAACGGCACCTGAGCATCGTCCCTGACGAAGTGCATTCAACACGTCGGTCACGCCATGTTGATAAGCGACTTGGTGGGTGATGCCCTGAAGCGCATGTTCGAGGCGTGCGCTGTCCAAATCCCGAACACCTTCGAAGTACTCCATTCTTGGTGTGAGGAATTGTCCTTGGCCATCCGGGCCGACGAGACACAGGGCTCCGCGTCGTCGCATCTCGGTGAGTGTGGATGCGTCAACATTGCCAGCGTTCGTCACAGTGAAGTAGTTGGCAAGCGCGGTCTGTAACTGGTCGGCGGTGATGTCTGAGTAGATGCGGTGAATGGCCGCAATGCTCAGCTGTTCCTCGACGAGCTCAGCGACGTATGTGAGTGTGGTGCTTGCACCCTTTGCCTGTGGCGTGCCAGCAACTTCATCGCGGTATGTGCGGGAGATGGCATAACGGTGATGTCCATCGGCAATGAGCACTGGTTTGTCGGCTACGCACGTGGAGATAAGGGCGAGCCGGGCGGAGTCGTCGACACGTTCCATCACGTGGACGACACCTTGTTCGTCGATACAGCGCGCCACTTCAGTTCCTTGATCCTTCAGGAGTGCAGACAGTCCTTGATTGAGAGAGAGACCCCACACCGGGCTGAGATTGGTTCGCGTGGCACGTGTGAGATCCAAGCGATCTGTTTTTGCCTTCGGTGTTGTTTGCTCGTGAGGCAGCACGCCGCCCGCTCCGACATCTACCACTTCGAGTGCTCCGAGTACTCCGACAGTTGTTCTCGTGGTTTCTGTCTCGTCGGTGAATGTCATCCGGTAGATGTAGAACGAAGGTTCGTCGTCGAGAACGAGCACCGAGGTCTCGATCCAGTGGTGTAGCTGTTGCGCGGCAGCTTCGTATCGCCCGTCTCCATCGCGCTCGACGGGATAGTCAACTTTCACGATGTTGCGCTCTTCGCTCTTCGCATAGTTGTCGCGTGTCTGCTCATCGAACACGTCGTAGGGAGGTGAAGTGAGGTGACTGACATCAGTTGACGTCGATGTCGTGTAGCGAAGACCGCGAAACGGTTCGAACTTTGGCATGCGTCAAGGGTGGCAGGTTCAACAGTGCTGGACAAAGGTGGACAGTGTGCTCGGTACGCTGAACGACGATGCGCGCTCGCCTAGATGTGGAAATGGTGCGCCGCGGACTCGTTGCGAGCAGGTCCGAGGCGGCTGAGATGATCGCCGCCGGAGTCGTCACAGTGGCTGGTGCGATGGCTGACACACCATCGCGTTTGGTGGCCAAGGGAGATCCGGTGAATATCGTCGGGCCAGCTCCTCGTTATGTCTCACGCGGCGGAGAGAAACTGCACCATGCACTCGCAGTGTTCAATGTGTCGACGGCGTACCGGTCGGTGCTCGATGCCGGATCGTCCACCGGTGGGTTCACAGACTGTGTCCTCCAGCACGGCGCTCGACGTGTTGCTGGATTTGATGTGGGCAAGGCACAAATGCATGAACGGCTCACTAACGACGATCGAGTCACTCAGCACGACGGTGTGAATGTGCGAAATATCACAAGTGCTGATGTGCCATTCTCGTGTTCATTGTTGGTCGCCGATGTTTCGTTCATCTCGCTCACGAAAGTGCTTCCGGCGCTGCTTGCTGTGCTGTGCGATGAGGACGGATTCGATACCCCCGAAGCGGTGGTACTCGTGAAACCTCAATTCGAGGCCGGCCGACAGGAGGTCTCCAAGGGACGGGGCATCATTACGGACCCAGGTATCTGGAAAGAGGCGTGTGATGCCGTCGCAGAATGCTTCGGCACACACGGATATGGCGTGTGTGGGGTGGTCGAATCTCCGATCAAAGGCGGCGATGGCAATGTGGAGTACCTCATGCACGCACGACTTGGTGTGGTGGGGCAGACTTCTCACGTGGTGACATCGCCGACGTCCGGAGACATGGCATGACCGTCATCGGGGTCACCTTTCATCGCTTCCGCGAAGATGCGCTGTCATCAGTCGACACCGTTGCTGCGTGGGCGCGCGCCAATGGTGTGCGGGTGGTGGCGCAGGCAGATGATGTCGAGGCCTTGCGGGGTCGAGTGGCGCATGAGCCTGAAGCGGTGGATTCTCTTACAGTCGCAGATGTAGTGGTGTCGCTCGGCGGTGATGGCACGATGTTGCGAACGGTGCGGGCGCTCAATGGACACCCGACGCCAATTATCGGAGTCAACATCGGAACTCGTGGCTATCTCACTCGAGTAGAGCCACATGATGTCGCAGAGGCCCTGAAGCGGTTTGTGCACGGCAAAGAAGGGGTTGAGTATTCCTTCGATGACCGCATGATGTTGGCTGCGGCGGTAGATGTGCCCGCACCAGACGGGTTGAGGTCGTGGTTGGCGCTGAATGAAGTCGTCTTTGAGAAATCAGAGAGCGGTCACACGGTCAAGCTCGATGTCTCGATTGATGGCGTCGATTTCGCCACATACACGGCAGACGGCCTGATTGTCGCAACGCCAACCGGGTCAACGGCATACGCCTTGTCTGCACGCGGTCCGGTGTTATCTCCACGACTTCGCGCAGTGTTGCTGACACCAGTGTCACCGCACATGGTGTTCGATCGCTCGCTGGTATTGGACCCCGCAGAAGATGTCGTTGTGACAGTCGGTGGATATCGACCTGTCGAAGTTTCAGTAGATGGTCACCGTTGTGTCGAATTGAGTGTCGGGCAGTCGATGAAAGTCTCTGCCGCTCATCATGTGGCACGACTGTTGCGCTTCGAAGATCGCCGTTTCCACCAAATCTTGCGGCAGAAGTTTGGTTTGGTCGAGTAAGCGATGTTGGCAGAGCTGCATATCGAGAATCTCGGCGTCATCGAATTGCTCGATCTGCGCTTTGGTGCAGGGTTCACAGCGTTCACCGGCGAGACGGGCGCTGGCAAGACCATGTTGGTGGAGGCCATGTCTCTCTTGGTTGGTGGACGAGCAGATGGGGCAATGGTCCGGCCAGGCGCCGATGAAGCACGTGTTGATGGAAGGTTCATCGTGCGTGGCACCAACGGCGATGATGAAGTGATTCTCACTCGGGTCATCCCCGCCGATGGGCGAAGTCGAGCGTATGTCGATGGCCGCTTGGCCACGGTCACACAACTTCAAGACATTGGGTCGCGCATTGTCGACATTCACGGACAACACGCACACCAACGTCTGCTCACTGCAGCCACTCAACGGGCCGCTTTGGACCACTATGGAAAAGTAGACCTTGGCGACGTGCAGAAGTCGCGCGAGGACATCGCACGCATCGACGCGTCGCTGGCAGAGCTTGGCGGAGACGAACGCTCGCGTGCTCGCGAAATTGATCTCCTTCGTTTTCAATTGAATGAAATCGAAGCTGCCGCGTTAGTTGATGGTGACGAGGATCTGCGATTGTCGTCTGAGGAAGATCTCCTGTCGCGCGCCACGGCATTTCGTGAAGCCCTCGGCGGCGCATATGACCTCATCGCCGATGACAACGGGGTACGCGACACCTTGGGCCGAGCAAGCGCACTGCTTGGCGGCGCTGCTGGCGGGACTCATTTGGCTGACATCGCCGGGCGTATAGAAGCGCTTCTTGCCGAGGTTGACGACGTGGCCGCTGAGCTGCGCCGAGGCGCCGAAACCATCGAGGAAGACCCAGAACGTCTGCAGGGCATCCGACTGCGACGGCAGCTCTTGGTTGACCTTCGTCGCAAGTATGGAG
>JBJTGC010000130.1:0-3370 GCA_046093725.1 Actinomycetota bacterium | reverse complement strand
GATTGTGGGGCTCGAAGCACGGCCTCTTCGATGCTCGCGCTGATGTCGCTTCGTCAGAAGCCTCTGAGTGGCAAGATGAAGACCATGAGTGACCGCGCCGCACTGACCACTTTGATCGCCGCTCCCATCGAGCGTTGTTATGCGATTGCGCTGGACTTCGAGAGATACCCAGAGTGGGCCAAGGACGTCAAGGAGGCAAAGATCCTCTCCCGTGATGATCAAGGTCGAGCATCACAAGTCGAGTTCCGCGCCTCGGCCCTTGGTCGCAGCACCCATTACACGTTGTCGTACGACTACAGCGATGCACCTGCGCGTCTTGCTTGGCATCTCATCGAAGGTGACATCATGCGTTCGATTGACGGTGCTTACTCCTTTGTGGAAGTCGAGGGTGGTACTCAGGTGTTCTATGAGATCGACATTGAACTCATCATTCCGCTGCCGGGTTTCGTGAAGCGTCGTGCTGAAGTTCGCATCTTGAACACGGTCAAGGAGATGAAGGTCCGTGCCGAGTCTTCGGCGTCGTAGTCGTCGGCGTCGTAGTCGTCAGAAATCATGACCGCTGCTACCGCTGTCAGCGGAGTTGATGACGTAGTCGTCGGTGTCGACGTCGGCGGCACGAAATGTCTGGCAGTTGCCATGCGTGGCAACACAATCGTGGATGAGTTACGACGCCCAACTCCGTCAGCGAATGCACTTGCTGAGCACTTGTCGGCGATGGTCGCCGATATTGAATCGCGGTTGAACTGTCAGGTTTCCGTACTTGGTGTCGGCGCACCAGGTTTAGTCACGCCAGACGGAGTTGTTCGCGCCTCTCCGAATCTTCGTGAGGCACGCGATGAGCCACTCGGACCTCAGTTACGTGCGATGGGGAACTGGCGTGTGCATGTGGAGAACGATGCGACCGCTGCAGCTTTCGCAGAGTGGGCAAGTGGCGCTGCGCACGGCGCTCGACACGTGATGATGATCACTCTCGGCACCGGAATCGGTGGTGGATACGTGATTGACGGAGAAGTCTTTCGAGGTGCGAACGGATTCGCCGGTGAGGTCGGTCACATGGTCGTTGTCGCCGGAGGTGTGCAATGTCCCTGTGGGAAGCAGGGTTGTTGGGAGCGCTACGCATCTGGGTCGGCTCTACGTGAGTTTGCCAGTGATGAAGAAGGTGAAGTGATAGCTGCCCGCGCATCGCGAGGTGATTCCGATGCGGTTGCAGTGATGAACACCTTTGCAAATTGGGTGGCACTTGGCCTCGCGAACCTTGTGAATGCGTTCGATCCGAACGTGATTGTGCTTGGGGGCGGTGTGGTCGAATCTGCAGACTTGTTCTTGCCGTCAGTACGTGTTCGTCTCAAGGAACATCTCTACTCGTCGGACCATCGTCCGTGTCCAGAGGTGTACGCGGCGGTGCATGGAGAGCGAGCTGGCGCAATTGGTGCCGCTTTACTGAGCCGACTCCACTAGTTTTTGCGCGATGGACTTTCGCCGAATCACCAACCTGCCGCCATACGTCTTCACCATTATCAATGGTCTGAAGGTTGAGGCGCGTCGAGCAGGTGCTGATGTCATCGACCTCGGTTTCGGTAATCCTGACTTGCCTTCACCAGACATCGCTGTCGAGAAGTTGGCCGAAGCGGCACACAACAGCAAGAACCACAGGTATTCGGTGTCGCGTGGACTTCCGAAATTGCGCGAAGCAATCGCGGATCTGTACAAGCGCAACTGGAACGTCGACCTCGACGTCGAAACTGAAATCACGAACACCATTGGTTCGAAAGAGGGCTTTAGTCACCTGATGTGGGTGTTGCTCGACCGAGGCGATGCAGCCATCGTGCCCAGCCCGAGTTACCCGATCCATATCTTCGGACCGCTTTTTGCTGGCGCAGACTTACGTCAAGTTCCGATGCGCAGCCTCGCTGATCCTGCAGCGCGAGAGGACTTCACCGGAGACTTTTTCCGCAATCTCGAGACCGCATGGAACGTGGGGTGGCCAAAGCCGCGGGTGCTTGTCATTTCGTTCCCGCACAACCCCACGGGCGCAACGGTTGACCTTGACTTCATGCAGCGCGTGGTCGATTTCTGTCGTGAACGCGACATGATCGTTGTGCACGACTTCGCTTATGCCGACATTGGCTTCGATGGCTACAAGCCACCGTCCATTCTCCAGGCCAAAGGTGCCAAGGAATGCGCAGTCGAGCTCTATTCGATGACAAAGAGTTTTTCGATGGCCGGCTGGCGTGTCGCATTCTTGGTCGGCAATTCAGCTGTGGTGCAGGCGCTGGTGAAATTGAAGAGCTATCTCGACTACGGAACCTTCCAGCCGATCCAGATCGCCGCAACTGTCACCATGAACGAAGCCGCCGATTATCCCAAGGAAATTTGTTCGATTTACGAATCCCGACGCGACGTACTCATCGATGGTCTCTCGCGCATCGGATGGGACATTCCCAAGCCCAAGGGCTCAATGTTCGTCTGGGCTCAAATTCCAGAGCCCTATGCCGAGATGGATTCGGTGGAGTTCTGTTCGCACTTGGTGCGTGAATGCGACGTGGCGTTGTCGCCAGGTGTCGGATTTGGTCCAGGCGGTGAAGGCTTTGTGCGGTTCGCGCTGATTGAAAATGAGCAGCGCATTCGTCAAGGGCTGCACAACTTGAAGCGTGGTCTTCCCAAACTCGGTTGAGTTCAGTGCCGCGCCCATGAGCGGCTTCGCTCAACGGCGCGCAACCATGTCGAATAGTTGCCAGATTCGTTTCGCGGCTCGAAGCGTCGATCAAGGCGCCAAGTGTCGGCAATCTCTTGCACCGAGTTCCACACACCGGAGCCAAGTCCGGCGAGGTACGCAGCACCGAGTGCCGTGGTTTCAGAATCAGTTGGACGCAACACGGGTACACCCAGTTCGTCGGACTGCATCTGCAGCATGTCGTTCATGACGGCTGCACCTCCGTCGACGCGCAACTCAGCGAGTGTGGTTCCGCTTGCTGCAGTCATCGCTTCGACGACGTCACGAGTTTGAAACACCATTGCTTCGATGACGGCGCGCGCCATATGTGCGCGTGTTGTGCCTCGAGTGATGCCAACAATCGTTCCTCGCGCATATGGATCCCACCACGGGCTACCGAGTCCGGTGAACGCGGGCACCACGTACACGCCACCATTGTCTTGAACTGTCGAGGCCAGAGGGCCGATGTCAGCTGATGATTCAATGACGCCCAAACCGTCACGAAGCCATTGCACCGCAGCTCCGGTGACAAACACCGCACCTTCGAGCGCATATGTCGTTTCGCCATCGCCCAATCTCCATGCGACCGTCGTCAACATTCCTTCGGTCGGAGGTGGGCACGACGTGCCAACGTTCATGAGTACAAAACTTCCCGTC
>JBJTGC010000129.1:0-3449 GCA_046093725.1 Actinomycetota bacterium | reverse complement strand
AGTTACCCAGACATCGCAAAGCGTTACAGCGAAGCTGGAATTCGCTGGTGTGCAATCGGTGACCAGAACTATGGCGAAGGTTCGTCTCGTGAACATGCCGCGATGGAGCCACGATTCCGTGGTGGCGTGGTGATCTTTGCTCGTTCGTTCGCTCGCATCCACGAAACGAACTTGAAGAAGCAAGGACTCGTTCCGCTGACATTCTCTGACCCAACCACTTACGACCAGATTGAGGAGACGGATCGCATCAGCGTGCTGAACCTGCCTCCAGTTCCGGACAAGCCGGTCGCGTGTCGCATCACAAAAGCTGACGGACGAACCATTGACTTCGAGGCCAAGCACACCTTCAGCGACGAACAGGTGGAATGGTTCAAGGCTGGCTCTGCGCTCAACATCGTGCGCCAGAAAGTGGCTGGCAAGAAATAGGTGACGCAGGTTGCTCCTTGTACCTGTTGACAAATGTCAATCGGTGCCGGGGCGCCTTTGCACTTCTGCGTCGGGATCACCCACGTAGTTAGCCGGATACGCGCGACGAAGTTCGTCAGCATTCGGTTCACGCTGCTCACGCGCTTCTGGCGGCAGTAGCGACATGATCGCGCTCATGATGCGAGCCGTGTCCACTTCGCTCGACATCCGTGACAGCGCGACAGGTGCCCCCACCTTGATGGTGATGGTGGGTGGCGACGTCACATTGGTGATGTTTGGCAATCGCGAATTGCGTGGCCACACATGCTCTGTACCCCACAGACCAATTGGCACCACTGGCACTCCGGTAACAGCCGCAAGTCGTGCAGCCCCCCAGCGACCTTTCAGTTCGGGGTCAAAGAATGCACGACCACGCGGAATGGTGCCCTGCGGCATGATCGCCACCATGTCGCCAGCCTTCAACGCACGCTCTGCAGCCTGAAGAGGCTCGTCACTTCCTGTTCCGCGGTCGACACGAATTCCGCCCATGGCAGCTGCGATCGGTCCGATGATTGGTGCGTCAAACACTTCCTTCTTCCCAAGGAACCTGACGGTGCGACCACTTCTGGCCACGACCATCGCAACTGCAGCAAAATCAAAGTAACTGCGATGATTCGCGCACAACAACGCCCCACCTACCGACGGGATGTTTTCTACACCGCTGATTTCGAAGCGGGCATACGGGAAGAACTCGGGTCGACTGAACTGCAATGCCAGTCGTTGAATCTCGAGACCAACAACAGGAATCTTCACCACACCTGGTGGTGTCGCGAAATCGGCGACCGGCCAACGACGTGCCGTTGCCATCAGAGCAAGTCGGACATCTGGGTTAACTGCTGTCGGATGACCGACAGACGACAGCAATGGTTCGTCGTACACGCTGTCGCTGTATGCGTGGCAATCTGCAAGACGAATGCTTCGCACGTCGCACCATTCGCGCACCGCTTGCAACTTTCCTTTCGACCACACGTACGGTCCGACGATGTTGCCGGTGTATCTGCCGTTGTCGTCGACTTCGTATGTTGTAGCGATGACGTCGTCAAAACCCATTGCCACTGCGAACGGCTCGATGAGATCACGCGGTGTCGTGGTAGCCAACACCACACGTCGACCGTGCCGCTGATGATCACGCACAACACCGAGCGCATACGGTTGCAGTCGCTTGGTGAGATCGCCAACCGCCGATGCAGCTGCGGTGCGTACTGCGGATTGACTGTGTCCTTTGAATGCATGCACTGCTTGTCGCCCGAGTGCCATCGACGGAAGGTTCTCGCCGAACACCGAGAACAACTTGTAGACGAGTGATTCACCAGGTATGTCTCGAGTGACGACCCCAGCCGAACGTAGGGCGTGCGACACCACTTCTCCCGAGGCCCCAGACAGCAGCGTGCGGTCGAGGTCGAAGAATGCGGCAGATCCGCTCATTGACGGGAGGCTAACGCCACAACGGGAAAGGCCCCGCTTGGGGGTGCGGGGCCTCTCAACCTAAACCCGATGGTGGGGGACCATCTGTGGGTTCTTGCGGCCGGGCTATGGGGGATGCCCGGCTCGTTTTGTTGTTTCCTATTCTTGCCGAAGGCGGGAATGGGCTCAAGGTAAAAAGCACAAATATGGGCATCTGAAGCTGTGATAGTTGACACAACGAAGTCCACGCGCAGTGCAGTGAAGTGACGAGCACCACATAGTGTTGCTCATCGTGGGTGACGAACTTCTTGCATTGCAAGCCAAAGTTCCTGGCGCAGCGTCAGCAGATGTGCGCACGCTCGCGAATGGTCGCTCGGTCGTGTGGCTGAATGTCGACGGGTCACATCACAAAGGTGCGCTCTCAGGTGCCGCTTCCGAAGTGATCGCCAATGCCGCAACTTCGGCACGCACTCAAGGACTTCCGTTCGTCGCCGTCATGGAATCATCTGGTGCCGACATTCTCGAAGGAATCTCTGCCCTTCACGGCTGGGGTCGCGCCGCACGCGCAATTGCCGAATGCTCCGGCGTAGTGCCGACCATCTTCATCGTCACTGGTCCGGCAGTGTCGGGTCCTGCGTTGCTCATCGGACTTGCTGATGTGGTCGTGATGACGAATGATGCGTATGCGTTCGTGAGCGGACCAACGATGGTGGCCGAGTTCACCGGTATCACAGTGAACACAGACGAACTTGGTGGCGCATCAACACACGCACGAACCAGCGGTGCCGCGACAGCCGTCGTCGAGTCGCTCAGTGAAGCAATCGAGTGGGTTGAAGCGTTCTTGTCATTCGTTCCGGACAACGTCAATCAGCTACCGGCCAATGTCGACCACGGCGACTTCGATGACCGTGCAACACCCGAAGCCGGAGATCTCATCCCAGAATCCTCCACCGGCAGCTACGACGTGCGAAGCGTCATCAGCTCGCTCGCTGATGACGGCTACCAACTCGAATTGCGACCACGCTGGGCAACGAATGTCGTTACGTCGCTCGCATCAATCGCTGGCTACCCGGTCGGTATCGTTGCCAATCAGCCGATGTCACTCGCTGGCACACTCGACATTCCCGCATCCCAAAAAGCGGCGCGCTTTGTGAACTTCTGTGATGCCTTCAACTTGCCGATCATTACGCTCGTCGACACACCAGGTTTCTACCCCGGCAAAGATCTTGAGTGGCGCGGTATGATTCGCCATGGCGCTCAACTCGTGTTCGCCTACGGACGGGCCACCGTGCCGCGCATCTGTGTCATCATGCGCAAGTCATATGGCGGCGCATACATCGTCATGGACTCAAAGAAAATGGGAAACGACCTGTGTCTTGCGTGGCCTTGGGCCGAACTTGCAGTCATGGGTGCCGGCCAAGCTGCAGCCATCCTTCAACGTCGCGCCACACCCGAAGAGCGCGCCGCCTTCGAAGCCGACTATTCCGAGCGCCTTCTCAACCCGTACATCGCGGCAGAACGTGGCTATGTGGACGCGGTGGTGACACCTGAGGAAACTCGACGTGAATTGTGCTCGGCAC
>JBJTGC010000128.1:0-2650 GCA_046093725.1 Actinomycetota bacterium | reverse complement strand
CCCAGATTCTCGGTGCATTAGGTCGCTAACAGCACTCTGCGCCTACTCTGTAGGCCATGACGAACCCAGTACGAGTGACGGTCACCGGCGCTGCCGGCCAGATCGGTTATGCCATTTTGTTCCGAATTGCATCGGGAGCCGTTTTCGGCCCTTCAACACCGGTAGCTCTCCAACTGCTCGAGGTGACGCCCGCTCTTGGTGCCCTTGAAGGTGTGAGTATGGAACTCGACGACGGTGCGTTCCCGCTGCTCACCGACGTGGTGTGCACGGACAAGGCCGACGTTGCCTTCGGTGACGCCGATGCCGCATTCCTCGTCGGTGCCATGCCGCGTAAGGACGGCATGGAGCGCTCTGACCTGTTGTCAGCCAATGGCGGCATCTTCAAGCCTCAGGGACAGGCCATCGCGGGCAATGCAAAGAAGAACATCAAGGTTCTCGTTGTCGGCAACCCAGCAAACACCAACGCACTGATTGCGATGAACAACGCAAAGGGCATCGACCCGCGGCAATTCACGGCCATGACCCGTCTCGATCACAATCGCGCGGTGTCACAGCTTGCACAGCGTGTCGGCAAGCCAGTTACTTCAATCAAGAAGATGACTATCTGGGGTAACCATTCCACGACGCAGTACCCAGATCTCTTCCACTGCGAAGTTGACGGCAAGAACGCTGCACAGTTGGTGAATGATCAAGCATGGCTTGATGGTGAGTTCATTCCCACGGTTGCCAAGCGCGGTGCAGCCATCATCAAGGCGCGTGGCTCGTCCTCGGCTGCCTCTGCAGCAAACGCCGCGATTGACCACATGCGCGACTGGGCCCAGGGCACCGCAGCAGGGGACTGGGTGTCGATGGCAGTGCCGTCAGACGGCAGCTACGGCGTTCCTGAGGGTCTCATCTCCTCGTTCCCATGTATCTGCAAGAACGGCGAGTACAGCATTGTCCAAGGCCTTGATATCGACGCCTACAGCCGCGGAAAGATCGATGCATCAGTGGCAGAGCTTGAAGAAGAGCGTGCCGCAGTGCGCGACCTCGGCCTGATCTGAGACTCGCGGTAGCCGCACACTCTCCGCAGTAGCAACGCCCCTAGGCGTACGTTGTCTCTGGCCGCACCGACTCAAACACCGAGTCGAGAGCTGCAAACAACGCTTCAGCTCCAATCAGCTTTTGCACGTCGCCGTGAATGCGAATTGACCCGTTGATGAACATGTCTTGTGCATTCACCTCGCCGGTGGCGACAGACACTGCGACGGACCACGACTGCTCCATGCGCACGTCTTCGTCGCGCGCAGCACCCGCACCAAACGCGGCCTCGCCATCACGCACCACGAAGTGATACGTGACGTCGCCTTCCGGACCGTCAGTCACCACTTGGGTGACTGCGATGGAGTGATCTTTGGCGAGGTCCGCGAGTGTTGCGTTTTGTGACACGGCACCAGTGAGCGCATCGATCCAATCGAGGCTCAGGTACCGCATCAGATCATGCCGCTGCGAACGATGTTGCCTTGCGGCTTGACCGAATGATCGAGCCGATCAACACCACTGCGGCGACAATCGCGATGGAGATTCGAGCTCCGTCGTTGTCGGCAGTCGAGATGATTGCAGGAAGGATCAACAGCGAGACGAGGTTCATCACCTTGATGAGCGGGTTGAGTGCCGGTCCGGCGGTGTCCTTGAATGGGTCACCGACAGTGTCACCAATGACCGCTGCCTTGTGAGCTTCGGAACCCTTGCCACCGTGGTGACCGTCTTCGATGTACTTCTTCGCATTGTCCCACGCACCACCAGCGTTGCTGAGGTAGTTGGCCATCAACTGACCGGTGAGGATGACGGCCGCGAGGAATGCACCGAGCGCCTTCCAGTCGATACCGAAGCCGATGATCACTGGTGTCAGAACAGCAAGCAATGCCGGCGTTGTGAGCTCGCGCAACGAAGCTGCAGTGCAGATGTCAATGACAGGTGCATAGTCAGGCTTCTTGGTTCCAGCCATGATGCCGCCGTCCTTGAACTGCTTGCGCACTTCTTGTACGACAACACCGGCTGTACGACCGACCGCGCGAATGGCAAGTGCCGAGAAGAGGAACGGAACAGCGCCGCCGATGAGGAGGCCGATGAACACCTGTGGCTCGGCAACGTTAACTGCCAGCTCTGGCGCTTTGAACACACCGTCGGCGAGGTTCTTGGCGACAACACCAAGTTCCGCACCGGCGATTTCGATGAACGATGCGAACAATGCAACGGCTGCGATGACAGCTGAACCGATAGCGAAGCCCTTGGTGACCGCCTTCGTGGTGTTACCCACTGCGTCGAGGCTCACCATGATGCGCTCTGGTTCACCGTGGAACTCACCACTCATTTCTGCAATACCTGCGGCGTTGTCCGACACTGGGCCGAACGTGTCTTCCGACACGATGACACCGGTGGTGGCGAGCATGCCCATGCCGCAGAGTGCGACGAGGTACAACGAGAAGGTGAGGTTTCCGCCGCCGAGTGCAAGCGCAACACCGATGGCGATTGCGATTGCGACAACTGCGTAGACAGAGCTTTCAAGGCCGGCAGATGTTCCTGACAACACGACGGTTGCCGGACCAGTCTCTGACGACTCGGCGATTTCCTTCACAGGGGAGAAGTGAGTCGCGGTGTAGTACTCGGT
>JBJTGC010000127.1:0-8636 GCA_046093725.1 Actinomycetota bacterium | reverse complement strand
GGTAGAAGGGGATGTTGTAAAGATTGGCCTGAAACAAAATGACTGTGGAGGTGAAGCCAATGCTCTCATCAGCCAGTACGTCAAAGTCACCGACAATCTCTTCTACTCATTTAACAAGTCGTTCGGGGTCAGCCCAACCGTTGTCCTAGATGGCACACCGGTTGATGTAGTGCTGCAGCCATTTACGGAGGCAATCGCGGCATCGCGGGAGGACCACTGCGGCAGAAGAGAGGACGTGGTCAACAGCTTCATGAAAATCAGTAGAACGAAGGTGGAACCCTTGGACCTTCAGAATATTGAGCTACCACCCCAGACCTCCGCTGAAGTACATCCGGACGAACTAGTGAAGGCAGAGCAGAAGAACATCAGCGTTCCATTCAATACCGAGACGATTGTCATCCCGAGTGATGTGGTGTCAGCGCTTGCACCCGCAGGAGGAACTGTGACTGTCTCCGTGGACTCAGGAGAGCCAAAGTCGCTGATTGAAGGCTCTGATCTTTCATTAGCGTTGCCATCAACTGCAAAATCAATCATCTTCAAAGTCACTGACTCCAAAGGACGCGTCACGCAGGTTACGAAACCGATTGCGCGACAACCAGAGACTGAAATTGTCCAAGCTGAGCAGGACCCAACTCAAGTCGTTCCTCAGGCACAAGGGACCCCTGCATCCGAGGTGTCAGACACGTCGAACTCAGCGGATGGTTCTGCATCGTCGACAAGCAGTGACAGCAACTCTTCCGGATCATCACCAATGCTCATTGGTATAGCCGTCGTGGTGATTCTCGTTCTAGCCGCGTTGGCTTTGAATGGCCGCCGTAAGAAAGCAGCGAAGTAGCAGTTAGCGGTTACGCGGTAAGCCGAGGTGTCGCTCGGCAATGTTGTTGCGCTGAATCTCGCTCGTGCCACCGTAAATGGTGGTCACGGGCGAGTGACGCGCGTCGTAGTCGATGAACCCATCGGCAGCCGCACCATCTTCATGGAAGCCAAGCAACCCAGGTTGTGCCGCAACGTGCTGCAGGGCACGAGCTTCACGTTGGTATGCCTCGGTGGCGAACAACTTCGCCATTGACCCTTCAAGTCCGGGTAGCCCACCACTTGCTGCAATCCACGCTGCGCGCTGAGTGAGCAATGTGGACACGTGCATGTCGATTGCGGCTTTGGCCATCTCAACTTTCACTGCGGGGTCTTGGGCGAGCCCAACGTGCTGTGCCCACTTGGTGAAGTGCGTGAGCAATGGCACGCCCTGGTTGGTGCCGCCCATCACGCCACGTTCGAACGCAAGAGCAACAGTCATTGTGCGCCAACCACCGTTCACTTCACCGAGGACAGCTTCATCGCCAACAGTGACATCGTCGTACCACGTGGCGTTGGTGTGTTCGCTTGCCATCGTGTGCACCGGTTTCACGGTGATACCGGGTGTGTCCATCGGCAAGATGAACATGGTGAGGCCACGGTGCTTTGGCAAATCTGGGTCGGTGCGGGTGAGCAGAATGAGCCACTTGGCAACGTGCGCCATTGTGGTCCACATCTTGGCGCCATTGATGATCCACGAATCACCGTCGCGAACCGCGCGCGTGACAATTGATGCAACATCAGAGCCATAGTCGGGTTCGGAATAGCCCATACAGACACCGGCCTCACCCGAGACAATCGATGGAATGATGCGCTGCTTCTGTTCTTCGGTTCCGACGGCATTCACAACGCCGGCAATCATGAGGCTCACGGCGATGCCGTCGTACGGAGCGCCCGCTTTTTCAAGTTCGTTGAACAAGATCCACAGTTCAATCGGATCGCCTTTGCCCATGCCAGGCACAGCGCGCTCAAGTAGACCGTGCTTTGCAAGCGCAAAGTTCAACGCAGGAAGGTCGAACGTGCCGGTGCGATGGATTTCGTTGATTGCTTCGTCGGTGACCGTGTCGGCGATAATCGTGCGCACCAAGTTGCGATAGGCGACAGCATCAGGGGAGAGCGCGAAGTCCATCAGTTGCCTCCAAACATCTTGCCGGCCAGCGCGACGTATTCATTTCGCGGATCACCCGCGATGAGGCGCCACCCGCGTGCTCGTCGGTAATACATCTGAATGTCGTATTCCTCGGAGAATCCGTAGCCACCGTGAAAGTGCAGGCTTCGGTCGGTTGCGTGAACGGCAGTTTCGCCGGCGAAGAGGAAAGCCATTGATGACACCACCGTGAAATCGGTGTATTCGTTGAATTCAGGTTCGACAACTTGTTCAATGTCAGGCTGCGACGCCCAAGCAGCCTTGTGCGTGAGGATGCGACTGCCGTCAATGAGCCCGGGAAGATCGGCAAGTCCATGTTGCACGGCCTGGAAAGAGCCCACGGGCACACCGAACTGGTGACGTTCCTTCACATACTGCACCGCAATATCAAGCGATCGTTGGGCGATGCCTACGAGTGCTGCAGCAGTAAGTGTTTTCCACTCAGCGATGATGCGTTCGAACGACGACACATTGCCAAGAACTGTTCGGTCTCCATGACGTGACGAACGGTGGGCGAGCGGTTGGCACGCGTGGTTACGTGGGGCAACACCAGGTGCTGATGAACGAACAGCGACTACTTCGTTTCCGTCGACTCCGATGACGATGTCAGCTATTGCACCAGCTGGAACATAAGACCACGTACCGTCAACAGCGGGCGTGAGCGCGACAGTGCCGATGACGTTGCCTTCCACTAAGTCAGTGATGGGTTGGGCGCGCGCTGCGACGATGTGCTCAACAACTGGAATCGGCGCAATCGATGCTCCGACAGCCTCAGCAACAATGACCGCATCACTCAGCGACGCGCCACCGCCACCATGTTGTTCTGGTACTGCCATGCCGGCCACACCTAGTGCAAGTGCTTTCTGCCAAAGGTTGGCATCAAACCCCAGTGGCTCGGCAGTGCGAGCCACCTCAGCCGGCGATTCGTTGGTGAAGAACCCATTGAAGAGGTCTGCGATTGTTGTTTGATCTGCGGTGAAGCCAAGGTCAAAGGCCACGTCGCTCTCCTCTCGTGTCGTGGATGACGCTAAGGCACGATGCAGTGCTATGCGAAGTCGAGGTCGTCGTGCTTCAGTTCATTGAACATGGCGAACAACTGCTTCACTTCCCACGGGCAGTTCACTTGCATGCGGTCCTTATTGATGTAGTAGTTGCTCTCAACCTGGTTCTTGTCGGTGACCAATGCCAGTTTGCGGCCTTCTTCGTCCATCAGGTTGTTGTAGTCCCAGAAGGCTTTTTCAGTGACCTCAACAGTTTTGTGCCCGTTCTTGAACATGTGCATGGCAGCCATGGCCACATACCCAGCCCACATTTGGTACCAGGTCGGAAGTGCAACACCACCAGACACAGGTTGTGAGTTTGGTCCGTACATGATGAAGAGGTTGGGGAAGTTCGGCACCATCATGCCGATGTACGCGCGCGGGTCTTCTTTTGCCCAACGCTCGTGCAGGTTCATTCCACCGCGACCGATGTATTCAGCGGGCCACAGGTACTTGAGAATGTCGAAGCCAGTGGCGGTGACAACCATGTCAACTTCTCGCTCGGTGCCATCGGCGAATTTGATGGTGTTCTCGCCGAGTCCGACAATGTCTTCGGTGATCAACTCAACGTTGTCGCGGGTCAGCGTCTTGTACCAGTCATTGTCAACAATTGGGCGACGCAACATTGGTGCGTAGTCAGGAATAAGACGCTCGTACAGGTCGGGGCGGTTGTTGGTTTCGTTCTTGATGTAGGTGATGAGAATGTCGCGCACCGCGTCGCTCATGGGACTGATGCCACCACCTTTGGCTTGCCATTCCGGATCAGGAATGAGGTAATCCTGGTGATACGAGAAGAGGTGCATGATTGCGGTGAAGCGACACCAGTTCCAGTAACCAGGCATGTTCTCATTCAGCCAGTGAATTTCTGGTTCCATCGGTGCGCCGTACTTGTCACGAGCACCCATCCACTGAGGAGTGCGTTGACACACGTATACCTGCTCGGCTTCTGCAGCGACAGCCTTCAGCAACTGAACACCAGTTGAACCGTTACCAAGAACTGCGATCTTCTTGCCCTTCAAGCTCATACCAACGGGCCACTCGGTGGGGTGTACCACCATGCCTTTGAAGTTCTCTTGCCCTTTGAACTGAGGCTTCTTCGGATTGGCGAACAAACCAGAGGCACTGACGATGATGTTTGCCCGTGACGTCACCGTCGAGCCGTCGGGCTTGCTGAAAGTGAGATGCCAAATGCCGGCTGTCTCGTCGAAGCGCGCCTCCTTGAGTGCGTGCTCAAGTCGCACGTGAGGCCACACACCTTGCTTCTTGGTGGTGTCTTCCAAGTACTGGCGCACTTCAGCACCACGACCGAAATACTCGCTCCACTTGTGTTTGATGTCGAACACGAACTCGTATGACGCACTCATCGTGTCGACACGAATGTCGGGGTACTTGTTGATGCTCCAAGTACCGCCAAGCTCGTGGCGCTTCTCGTACAAGGTGTAGGGAATTCCAAGTTGCTCGAGCTGAACAGCAGTTGCAATGCCATTGAAACCACCACCGATGATTGCCACACTGAAGTCCTTGGGGACGTCTTTCTTGCCCATGCCTTCTGGCCAGAACTTGAAGAATGGCCAATCCTTGAAACTGAGAAGCTCCTTACGAATCGCAAAGTCTTCTGCCGTATTCGTTTCTTGACCGAATGCGACGAACATGAGGTCTTTTAATTCTTCGTCACTCGGAACATTCAGTGTGAATGAGTCAATCTTTTCGTGCAGAAGATTCGTGAGCTTCTCGATGAGCGCGTCTTTGTCTTCCGGGGACAGTGTCTTCACCGGACCAAAGGCACGTAACTCTTCGTCCTTGCTTGCTTGGTATGCGGCAACACGCAAGGCTGCCAAGTCTGAGTACTGCACGGCCCTACGGATGTAATCGATATCGACGTTCGTCATGCGTTCCCCCCGGTTGTCATGCGACATTCCTTCGCTGTCCACACTATTCGCCACGGGGTCTTCCCATACCAAGGGTGTGGGCAACCGCTCGCGTACCTCTCCTATTGCAAACGTGAAAGAAGGGTCCTATTCACCATGCAAAAGAAATCGATGAATTAGCGCGAAAAGGAGAGCAGGAACTCAAGGTCGCCATTGTCTTCGGTGGTGATGCCACCGAAGCCCGGATTGGGAATCGACCAATCGGCGAACACCACATTTATCTTGCCGGCAACGCGAACTGCGCCGTTGGTGAGTTGAGCTTCCAATGGGAAGGTCACCGACTTGGTGACCCCACGGAGTGACAGATCTCCGGTGGCATCGACAGTGAAATCGGTGCCGCTCGTCGCTGCATCGGGGAGTGTGATGGGTGATGTCAGTGTGAAGGTTGCGGTGGGGTACGTGGCGGTGTCCATGATGCGACCACGAAACTGGCTGTCACGTTTGCCAGAGTCACTCTCGATACTTGCCATGTCGACGGTGAAGTCAGCGACGCTCACCGTATTGTCGGCGATGGTGAGTGACCCTGTCACCTGGGAGGTGCGACCAACGCCTTCAGTGTCTTGGCCGAACAACACCTCCTTCACGCGGTAGCCAACAACTGAATCTTGAGCAATGGTCCAGGTGCCGGATACATCACCACTGTCGGGTGAGGTTTGGTTGGTGTCAGCCGGTTGCGTTGCGGCAGCGGTGTCGGTGGTGGCATCAAGGCTCAATTCATCGGGTGCGTCTTCCTTGATGAGGTTGATGTACACCCAGGGTCCGCCAACGATGAGCACGACGGCAGCAACTACGACGGCGAGGAGGGACTTTGTACGCTTCGACATTTCGCCACAGTAGGGGTGACCAACGAGAAGTGTGAACTTGTGTCACACTGAACGCGCCTTTATTCCTAGGGGGAATCGTGAATCGTCGAGTATCTGCTGTCGCGCTGTCGTTGGTCGCAGCCATGGTCATGTCGAGTTGTGGCGGCGGAGAGTCATCCTCCCGCACTCGAAACAACGCCCTCGTGTCGAATGAGTCCGGCGGTGAACTCACCTTGGATTGCTACCTGAATGAAGAAGAGCGGGCTGCAGCAACAGCTGCTGCTGAACGAACATGGGAAACGAAAATAGGAATCCTCGAAAATGAATTAGAAGTCACCAAGGGGATTGAGATTCCCGAAGTCCCCGCTATCGAAGAACCCGCCGACGCCAACCTGCTCTCGATGGTTGAATACAACTTAGAAATGGAACGACGCAAGGACGAGTACAACGCAGCGGTAGTACTGCGAGATGCGCAATTGAAGTCGAAGGAAGAGGATGTTGAGCGGAGTGCTCAACGGTTGGAGGACGGCAAAGAAGAGCGTCGAATTGAATTAGAGCGAATTGCAGCCGCACCGCTGTGCATCGGTGGATCTGCATTTGACCCACTTGGGTTGGCCCCGCCGTGTGTGTCTGCATCGGCAGCAGATCTTGTTGGCTCAAGTGGTTCGCAGACATTGCGCATCAGAGTGTGTGATGCAGCAACAAAATTGTCTCTTCAGAACTACGACATCAGCTACAACTCGCTCGGTGGTTCCGAGCAGCAATTGTCTGAGGGAACTGGTCGATTTATTGCAGTCGATATCACGACGAACCGGACTACGTATAAGGCTGTGTCGTGTTCAACGAGTGGTTACCTTGACTCTTCACTCATCATTGTTGATGAGCAGAATGTGTCAACAGAGCGACTTGACGAGACGAATGAGCCCATCGTCATTGACTACTGCGGTGGCACCAGCCAGCAACTGACAGATCCCTCTGGTGGTGATGGGGGCACGCCCACAGACGGTGGAGAAAACACCAATCAACTCCCAGTCGCTGATGATGGCGGTCTCGACAACGAAGCCATCTATGCACTCGGGCAACAGTGTGGCCAGGACGTTTCTTTCGACGTGAAAGAAGTGCTGCACGTTGACAACATCTACACCGCAAATGAAGAGCTGCTCGGCGTGGCGTCATTAGCCTGTGCCATTACTACTCCGCAGCTTCGTCGTGTTGAGATGTACATCAAAACCAGGAACTTGGGAAATGACGAGCCAGGCAAAATATTCGGTAACGGTGAAGACACCACCTCCGCAAGTGGAGAAGTGACTTTCGGTCTCGAAGAAGGAACATGGGCAGTTAAGGCCGTCTTCCGCTTGGTCTTTGAGCCTTCTGAAGGTGTGTTCACTGCAGTAGACGTACCATCAGCTGAAAAGGAACTGGTGGTGGGACCATTCTTCGATGATCCCAATATCTGTCGACCAGAGTTGTTTACCTTGTCTGCTGCAGTCGATGGTGTCAAGACTCTTAGCGCCAAGTGCGATTACGTGAAGTATGGGCTTTACTCGAGTACCTCAAGGTTCGACCAAGCAATGTCGGCTGACGGTGACTACATCATCCGAAAGTTTCCAGCACAACACAAAGTCGGTGCAAAGGTGCTTGTTCACTATGTTGAGGGTGGACGTGGATACATCGGCTATTCCCATCAACTTCTTACCTGTGATGAGGAATGTCAGTCAGACACAACCGATGACAACGTCACCCTCACTCGCACTGGTGATTCCGTTGAGTTGAAAGCAAATGACCGTTGCGCCGCGAAGGGTGAGGGATACGGCACGATGGTTGTTGCATCGCCATTCCTTGCGTTGCAACCCGACCTGCTTCTGCGTCAGCCAGTTGACTCTGATACACGGTTGTTTTTCACGTCTAGTACGTCCGTGCCGGAGGAGTTATCAAGCATCTTGTCCGTGAAGAGTGGCGCACCGTGGTGGTGGGTCGCTTCAACGTGCACAATCAACGGGCAGTGGCCAGTGGATGCGACTCAAGCCATTGACCCACAACAATGGTTGGTGAAGTTGTCCGACGTTCCTTCGGCTGGTGAAAACGAACCTGCCGCAGATACAACGTCAACTCCCGCAATCGCTCCACCAGCAACGCCAATTGCATCCGTTGTAAAAGACGGTGCACTTGTTGTTACTTCAGCAGCTACGTCAATTGCTGTGTCGCCAAGCGCAGTGGCGGCACTTCTTGAGGAACTCAATGTTGAGTCTGCTGTTGTCGCTGTCAGCTTTGACAACGGAGCATTCATCCCGCTCTCACGGCTCACTCCTCAGCGACTCAGCGTTCCAACGGATGCAAAAATGTTGAAGATCGCCGTGGCAAAAGCCGGTAGCGAACCAATCGTCACCGAGTATCCGGTTCAGCGCATCGAGCCTGTTGACGCAGTGACCGGCGTCGTTGCTGAGGAATCTTCCGGTGGAAGCAACACATGGATATACGTGACCATCGCAGTTGTTCTCCTGCTTCTGCTCTTGGTCATCGCCCGCCGTCGCCGCAAAGTGAACGATGACGAAGCGTCAGTGAACTAGCAAACGAAAAAGTTCGAACTAGGAAAGTGTCTTTCCGAGGGCGTCGTATAGTGGAAGCCATGCGACGTCTTCGGGGCGCTCAAGACCAGCCATGGTCAACATGGCCATGCCAGTAGGAATTGCGAATAACACCGTTGCGATGAGGCGTACATCGAACTCTGCGCCAATGGCACCGGCCTCTTTGGCCTTGGTGACTACGCGCTCGTACAGTGCGTAGTGCTCGCGAATGCGAGGCACCAACTTCTTTCTGGCTTTCGGGTCGCGCCACGCCGCGTAGTACGCCGCGATTAACAACTTCT
>JBJTGC010000126.1:0-4386 GCA_046093725.1 Actinomycetota bacterium | reverse complement strand
CAACCAATCCTCTTCCCAGGTTCAACAACTTTTGCTGAGGCGTCCGTCGGGCGCACAGATGTACCGGTGTTCATGGTGGTGATGGATGAAGCCCCGCTTTATGCGTTGCTCGGCACGGACGGGCAAATCAACGATGATCGTTTCCCGAATTTTGCCGAATTGGCGCAACAGTCAACGTGGTATCGCGACAACACGGCGATATCGAATTTCACTCATCAAGCGGTGCCCGGGATCATGGCATCAAAGATTCCCGAACGAGACGAGAGTCCGTTTCTTGCGCTTCATCCGAGAAACATCTTCACTTTGCTTGGCGACAAGATGGATGTCGATGCGACAGAGCCCGTCACGTCCTTGTGTCCGAGTGATGTCTGCAGTAACACCGAGCAGGCAACAGGTTTTTCCGGCTCTCGATTGTGGTCATTTCTGAAAGACGCACTCGTGGTGTACGGCCAGAGAACTCTGCCGTACTACTCACGTCGCGGTTTGCCTGACACCGAGCACGGCTGGGGTGGTTTCGGAGCCGTCGAGTCACGATTTGTGGAGCAGTTGAAGACCGGTGCTCTCGGACAGGCGAACGCGATCGTTGATGGTGCGCGTGACTTGGTTGAGGCAACGAAGGACGGCTCGAGTGCTTTGCGCTTGGTGCATGCGTTGGTACCGCATGCACCTTGGTACATGACGCCTGACCATCGCATCACCTCTATTCCGGTGTACAGCACGACGAGTAATCCAGAGAGCGGTGACGGCACGCGCGACAACTACCAGCGATTCATGCACCAGTTCATAGGCACCGATCGCGCCATTGGCCAGGCAATCAAAGTGCTCAAAGATGGTGGAATCTGGGACAAGGCGTTGGTGGTTATCACTGCTGACCACGGCATTTCTTTTGTGCCGGGAAAGCAACAGAGAAACGTTGTTCTGAAGGACCGAGATCGTGTGTTGGACATCTACAAGGTGCCGACATTCGTGAAGTATCCGAACCAGCAGACAGGCGAGACATCTGATTGCGCCTCTTCAAACCTTGATCTGTTGCCAACTGTGATCGACGTGCTCAAGGTGACAACTACGTGGGAGTTTCTCGGGGCGTCACTTGCGACAGGTTGCCCTCAGCGTGACAAACGCCCCATCGAGACGGCAACTGGCAAGCGAGGCAATGTTGCTGAGACATTCGCTGATCTTCAACGACGGGTCGCCTATTACAACGATGTCGTGTCAGCCGACGGCGGGGTCAACACGGTCGCTGCTGTTGGCGCATCAGCAAGACTCATTGGACAGCGTCTCGACGTATCGGTCGCGACCGACAAAGTGCTCAAGTGGACTGTGAGTCGACCAGAGGATTTTGTGAACCTCACTGCTGAGCCTGGAAGTCGGGTCGCAGTGACGATCAATGGCGGCATTGTGAGTGGCGCCTTCGAGCCTGGCACGGAAGGCATCTTGTTGATTGATGGCGTCGCTGCTGGTGTCGTCGGAGAACTGAGTGGAGCGGAAGGTATCTACGGTTACACCGCCGTCATCGACTCAACGTTGATGACGCCAGGAAATCATGTTGTGGAACTGGTTATTCGAGCGCCCGACGGCTCGTTGACATCAGCTGGGCCGCCCGCGTCGTAATGCAGACCATTCACTGTGGTTTTCAAGGTGTGCCACGGTGGAGGGCACCGCGTCGACTGACACGGGGTGGCTGATCAGGTAGCCCTGAGCTTTGTGGCAGCGCAGCAAAGAGAGGGCACGTAGCTGCTCACGATTCTCGACGCCTTCTGCGACGATGTCGAGTGAGAGGGAATCAGCCATTGCAATGATCGTTCTCACGAGGGACTGCGAGTTGTGGTCATCGGCCAAGTTATTCACGAACACGCGATCAATCTTGATGCGTTGAATCGGGAACTTCTGCAACAGAGACAAAGATGAGTAACCGGTGCCGACGTCATCGATGGCGACGCGAACACCGAGAGACACCAGACGTCGCAAAGAACTGAGTGCCTGCTCTGGCTCGGTCATCATCACGCTTTCGGTCACTTCCAGCCACAGCTGATCGGCCGCAATGCGGGAGCGCGACAAAGCCTCACTGACCACCGAGACAAAGTTCGGGTCATGCAATTGTCGGGGTGACACATTTACCGACATCGTTGTCTGAGAGCCCACGACTCCGCTGTCAATCCAGCGTCTCAGATGAGTGAGTGCGTCGAGAATTGCCCATGACCCGATGGGCACGATGGTGCCGGTTTCTTCGGCGATGGGAATGAACTCGGCGGGCGACACGTCGCCGTCGTCGCGCGTCCACCGCATGAGTGCTTCGAAACCAATCACTATTCCAATCTCGACATCGAGAATCGGCTGGTGCACCAAACGCAATTCCCGTCGGTCAAGGGCGCGATACAGCGCAGTCTCGACTGACAACCGTTGTGACACACGCTCGAGCATGGAGTCGTCATACAGAGCAATGCAGTTTCTGCCTGCGTCCTTGGCTCGGTACATAGCCGTATCGGCGCGGCGGAGCAGGTCCTCGGCGGACAATTCTTCGTTGTTCTCAGCCATGGCAACGCCGATGCTGGCTGACACGAACATGTCACCTTGGCGCAAAGCCATGTGTTCGCGAAACGCGTCCAACACTTTCTCTGCGAGGAGAACCGCTTCAGTAGAAGTCTCAGTTGCGGGGTCAAGAACGACGAATTCATCGCCAGAGATACGCCCCACGATGGCAGTGGGGGTGACGGCGTTGGTGAGCCGTTTGGCAACGGCC
This sequence comes from Actinomycetota bacterium, assembly GCA_046093725.1. GTDB lineage: Bacteria > Actinomycetota > Acidimicrobiia > Acidimicrobiales > Ilumatobacteraceae > UBA2093. Next base: position 1,646 of record JBJTGC010000126.1, on the reverse strand, counting down.
GAGAGAACGTCATCTCCGGTCATGTGGCCCAAACTGTCGTTGATGTTTTTGAAACGGTCGACATCGATAAAGAGCACAGTTGGCTGTCGCTTTGATTTCCACGAATCCTGAATTGCTTGAGTGATGTGCTCGAGCATCAGGCTGCGATTGGGGAGCCCAGTCAGTGAATCGAGACGGGCAGCTCGCAGAAGCGATGCCTGCGCCTTCGCATTGTCGCGCACGCTCTGAATGACTCGCGTGATGACGGCTGCTGCGAGCACAACAATGCTGACAGTACGAACTACACGATCAGTTGTGTCACGGGCATCTGTTGAAGTGATGATGGCGATTGGAAGCACGAGGGCAAGAGTCGTGGTGATGAGACGAGTCAGAAGTGGAGGGTCTTGCCTGTGTGTTGCGGGCGCAGTGATGTCCCTGACGGTGGGGTGAAGGAATGATGCGGCGACAAAAAACAGACCGAGCACGTAAGGCGCATCGGAAAAAGACGAGGAGATGTCGACGTCACTTCGCAGATTCGCGGAAAACAGCACGTCACCAAGAAGAGTGGCTGCTATCCCGGCACCGCCAAGCACAACCGACGTGGTTTTTGTCGCGTCGCTGAAGAACAGTGTCGCAAGAAGAAACAGCACGATAGTGCTGAGACCGAGCGTCGCACCGCGAAAGACGGCTGACAGCGAATTCGAGGACCCATCTCCGAAAGTGGGTTGGAGGAGCCACACCCAGACCAACACCCAGGCGCCAAGACCGATGATGACTCCATCTTCCAATGCACCTTTCGCGTCATGGCCAAGTCGTTGGCTTACGACGATGACAAGGCCGATAATCAGTACGAGCTGAACAACAAAAAAGCTTCCGTCGCTGAGAACATGAAGCGTGTCGTTCAGGTCATAGGCGTTGTCGAAGAATTGGCCCGCGACTGAGAAAGCGACAATGGCCATCACGAAAGGCCACACCCTGGGGTCTGGTCGTATGAACAGCGCTGAAATCACCAGCGAGACGCCGAGAGCCATCGTCGCTGCCAAGTAAAGCGAATCAGCAATGGAAGTAGAAACGAAGAGGTGAGCGGCGGTGACGCCCACTCCCGCAAGGGCCATCAGCCACGACAGGACCCCGAAGAACCTTCTCACTTCATGTGAACCGTAGTGGATGCCCCGAAACGGGCCTGACCATCTCGTAGAATTTGGCTAGGCGGAGGCACAGCCTCGAACCCAAGAGGGTTCTTTTGTCGAATTCGTTCGACTGAACGGACAAGCGCCATGTACGTCACAAGACACAGCGAAATCACAGATCGCTCGCTGATCGAGCGTCTCTGGCAGATGTATCGGCGTTCCTATCTCCCGGTTGCTCAAGAAGTGCCCACCCACGAGATGCTTGAGCGCGAAGAATTCGACGACCAATTGCGCAGTGCGAACAACCGTTTGTGGGTGATCTGGGACGATGACCAACCGGTGGGCATGACCCTCGTGTCCACGGATATTCGCTCGACCCGTTGGCTGAGCACTGAGTATTTCGCCAAGCACTTTCCTGAGCACTTGCGCGAAGGTCGAGTGCACTACGTCGTGTGGGTCACTGTCGATCCGGCATACCAAGCGCGTGGTTCGATGACGCTTTTGGCGCGCCAAGCACTCGCTGCCGAGGCTCGAGAT
>JBJTGC010000125.1:0-2890 GCA_046093725.1 Actinomycetota bacterium | reverse complement strand
CCGGGAAAGTGAAAAAAGTGGTGTACGGGTTCGTGTCCCTCGACTCGATTGCACTCGAACCACACTTCCGCTCTGCACGTCAAAGTGGAGCCATCGCCGAATGTGTGGAGTACGACGAAGGCATGTTGCAGTGGGCGTTGTACGCCGCAAGTCTGCGCCTACCTTTTCTTCCAACACGCGCCGGCCTCGGAAGCGATGTCACCGTCGTGAACCCCCAGTTGCGCACCGTTACCTCTCCGTATGCCGACGGCGAGGAGCTGCTCGCTGTCCCCTCGCTCGAACTTGACGCGGCCTTTGTTCACCTCAATCGAGCGGATATGCATGGCAACGCGCAGTTCCTCGGTCCCGACTTGTACTTCGATGACCTTTTTCTTGGTGCGTGTGCCACCGGTCGGCGCTTCTTGAGTTGCGAAAAGATCGTCACCTCTGACGAGTTGCTGAAGAACGGCTCATTCCACACGATGAAAATCAATAGGTCGATGGTGGATGGTGTCATCGAGTCACCGAATGGTTCACACTTCACCCACTGCACCCCTGACTACGAACGTGATGAGAAGTTCCAGTCGGCGTACGTCAAGGCAGCAGCAGACCCAGAGTCATGGTCTGCGTTCGCCAGCCGGTTCTTGGGCGGCAGTGAGGCTGACTACCAGGCAGAAGTGAAGAAATGGCACGACGAACAGAAAGCGCAGGCGTGACGATGACTGCAAGCACAAATCTTGCCGACATCTGCGTGGTGGCGGCAGCTGAAGCATTCCGCGGTAACGGCGAAATCTTCGGTAGCGGTATGGGCACCATTCAGACACTTGGTGTGCGCCTTGCACGCGCAACATTCGAACCAGACCTGCTGGTCAGTGATGGCGAAGCGTTCTTCGTCGCAAACAACCTTCCAATTGGTGCCAGCGAGAAAGTCATTGAAGGCTGGGTTCCCTTTCGACAGGTGTTTGACACTGTGTGGGGCGGTCGTCGTCACGTCATGATGGGCGCCAGCCAAATTGACATGTACGGCAACTCGAACATTGCGAACATCGGGCCGTGGAAACAACCAAAGGCCCAGCTGCTCGGTGTGCGTGGCGCACCAGGAAACACCATCAATAACAAGACCAGTTTCTTCATCCCGAAGCACACGTCGAAAGTATTTGTCAAAAAAGTCGACATGGTGAGCGGCATTGGTTATGACCGAGTTGCCAAGATGAGCAAGTGGACTCGCGACAATTTCTGTTTGCCGCGGGTCATCACCAACTTGTGTGTCCTTGATTTTGAGACTCCTGACAATCGCATGCGTCTGCGCAGCGTGCATCCTGGCGTCACCGTTGACGATGTCATCGCCAATACCGGATTCGAACTTGTCATACCGACCGACGTTCCGGTGTCTCGTGGCCCAAGCGCAGAAGAGCTTTCAATCATCGAAACGCTTGACCCACGCGGACTGCGTAACAAGGAAGTTGCCTAATCATGCATCCGACTCTGCACACCAAGTTTTGCGACCAAGTCGGGGTGCAATACCCGATCGTGCAGACCGGCATGGGTTGGGTCGCCACTTCCAGCCTCGTCGCCGGAACTGCCAATGCTGGAGGTCTGGGCATTCTCGCTAGCGCGGTCATGGATATGGAGGAGCTTCGTAGTGAAGTGGCCGAGATCAAGCGCCGTACGAACAAACCGTTTGCGGTCAACATGCGCGCCGATGCCGCCGATATCGAAGAGCGTGTCGACTTCCTCATCGAACAGGGTGTGAAGGTCGCCTCGTTTGCCCAAGCTCCAAAGCAAAAAATCATCGAGCGATGCAAGAGCGCCGGAGTTTTCGTCATGCCTTCCATCGGCGCGCGTCGGCATGCAGAGAAGGTTCTGGACTGGGGCGTTGATGCAGTTCTCGTGCAAGGCGGTGAAGGCGGCGGGCACACTGGTTCGGTTCCGACAAGCATTTTGTTGCCCGATGTCATCGATGCGGTCGCCGGTCGAATTCCAGTCATCGCTGCCGGTGGGTTCTTCAGCGGTCGTGGCCTTGTCGCAGCACTCGCCTACGGGGCCGACGGAATCGCAATGGGCACTCGCTTCCTTCTTACGAAGGACTCGACAGTTCCTGATGTCATCAAACAGTTTTATCTGCAGCAGAACGTGCAAGGAACAGTTGTCAGCACTCAGGTTGACGGAGTTCCACATCGCGTGTTGCGCACCGAGCTGGTGGAATTTCTTGAAAGTGGTCGTGGACGTCTGCTTGCGCTACCTCGCGCCGCGGTTAATGCTCTCAAGTTCCGCAAGATGACCGGAACCCCAATGGGTGACATGTTGCGCGAGGGCCTTGAGATGCGCAAGGAACTCAATCTCACCTTTGCGCAGATGCTGATGGCTGCAAACACTCCGATGTTGCTCAAGGCCACGATGATCGACGGAAACATCGACGCCGGAGTCATGGCGAGCGGTCAAGTGGTGGGCGTCATTAAAGACCTGCCCACCTGCGATGAACTCATTCAACGCATCGTCGACGAGGCCGAAACGGCCCTGAAGGAGCTGGGGGCCTGACATGGCAGTCACCACATTGAATGGCATCGACGAAGTTCGCGCTGCCAAAGGTCGACATCTCGGATACAGCGAGTGGATGACCATGGAACAAGAGCGCATCAACCAGTTCGCCGACGCAACTGGTGATCGACAGTGGATTCACATCGACGTCGAGCGTGCGAAGTCAGGACCATTCGGTGCGCCCATTGCACACGGCTACCTCACCTTGTCACTGTCCAATTACTTCCTTCCACAGATCATCGAAGTGCAGGGTTTTTCAATGGGCGTCAACTATGGCGTGGACAAAGTTCGTTTCCCATCTCCGGTGAAAGTCGGAACACGGGTACGCGCCGGTGCTGAACTCATCGATGTGTCAGACATCAATGGTGGCGTG
>JBJTGC010000124.1:0-6230 GCA_046093725.1 Actinomycetota bacterium | reverse complement strand
CGACAAAGGTGTGCTTGAGAAAGTTGAGTACAGCCAGCGCCCCAAGCGGTACGAGTACCACCTCACCGACATGGGCCGTGACCTCTATGCAACCATCGCGTCCATTAAGGCCTGGGGCGACAAATGGCTGATGGATGGTCGGCCTGCGCTGAAGACCGTCCACGATGAGTGCGGGGGAACCTTCATGCCTGTGCTTGTCTGTGATGCGTGCAACAAGCCACTCAACATCGACACTGTCACCTTGCGCAAAGGGCCGGGCTGGAGTGGCAATACCGGGTATGACAACGCTCCCAAAGTCATCTCGTCATAACGTCGCCTTAGTCTTCGGTGCTGTCGGCATCGCAGTATCGATCGTTGTTTCCCAAACAACAGCTTCGTCAAACCCGGAGAGCGTGCGCACGTCATCACTCTCTGCATATGACATGGCACTCACCATTCCCGTTGTCGCTGAAGTGAAGTCTGGTTACAAACGTGACTTCTTCAAGCACTGGGTCGATGAGGACTCTGACGGATGTAACACACGTGAAGAAGTGCTCATTCGTGACAGCACCAGCAAGGCGCAGGTTGACGCGTACGGATGCAAGGTCGTGGCGGGCGACTGGTATTCGCCTTATGACGGAAGAAAGCTCACGGACCCATCTGACATTGACATAGACCACATGGTCGCACTGAAAGAAGCGTGGGATAGCGGCGCGAATGTGTGGTCCGCAAGCATGCGTCAACGCTTTGCAAATGACCTCACCGATTCACGTTCGTTGATTGCGGTCACTGATTCAGTGAACAGAAGCAAGGGCGATCGTGACCCGTCCAATTGGCTGCCACCCAACAGGAGTTATTGGTGTGAGTACCTCAGTCGGTGGGTGGCGGTGAAAGCGCGGTGGGGCCTGTCGATGGATCAGAGCGAAGCCGGTCGCGTGCGTAAGTTGTTGCAGAACGATTGCGCCAACTTCACCGTGGCGCCGATTACGCCGATAGGGGCAGTGGGGTCGATTGCCCCGACGACAACAGTTCCTGTTCGCGCTGGCCGACCAACCGCCACCACGTCTCAGTCTTCCCTCGTCGATAACGGTGTCGCGGTGTCTCGACCCGGAGCTTTCTGCGCCCCCGGTGGTGCACGCGGCGTCTACAACGGCCGGGCGTATACGTGCACCACGAGTCCGATAGAGGCGCGAAACCGCTGGCGCCAGCCCTGAGACTCCACATTCCTTGTCTTAGGCGCCGACTTTGACCCGGCGGAACGGGCCCTTCTGCCGATAGCCTCACATCCTTATGTCGAAGAAGACCAAGAAGCGCAAGGCGCGCATGCGCCGCTCGAAGGCCAATCACGGCAAGCGCCCGAACATGGGTAGAGGCTGACGCTTCCTAACGAATTTGTCCGTCTCTCTGCACTGACAGTGGGCGGGTCATCGCAACGTTGGCGGTCACTCTTTGGGGCAGAGGAATCTGCACCTCTTGTTGTCGCAGGTGTGGCCATTGATGTGTCGCCGGTGTGCGACGGACTGTGCGAGTGGGGCTTTGCATTCCCGCATCCTCAAGATGGAGACCTCATCAGTCATGAGCATCAGTCCATCGATGGTGTTGCCACACGCTCTGTTCTTCCACCACCTACCATGGGCGACGATCGTTTTGTAGCTATCGACCATGTCGTCGTCAATACCGACAACCTTTCTCGTACCAGTGAGGCAATCGAAAAGACCCTCGGTGCGCCACTGCGACGAACTCGAGATGCAGGACGAGGTGTGTCACAAGGTTTCCACGTGGTCGACAACACAATCATCGAAGTTGTGTCTGGCCCGCACATTTCTCACGCTGGTGCGCGTCTGTGGGGGTTTGTAGTGGTCGTTGACGACATCTTCGACTTTGCGTCTTCAATGGGACCAGATGTGATGACAGCACCCAAACCGGCTGTGCAGCCGGGGCGGTTCATTTCATCTGTTCGATCAGAGACCGAACTAAGTGTGCCGGTGGCGTTCATGTCGCCACGCGCGCGTGGCGGCGAGGCGAACTAGTCCTCGTCGCCACTTGAGCGAGTGAGAAAGCGCACTCCTTCTTCACACGAGTCGTTGAGAGGACACCAGCGACATTGGGAACCAGCTCGACGAGTGGGCTCGCGTCGCTCTGTGACGAGATCTGCCATGAGCGACACACCATCGATTGTTCGTCGTACCGCAGCCCGCAGAAGCCCTTCGCTGACTTCCTCGACGTCGAGGCGCGCAGCATCGAGAGAGAAACTGGCGAGCGAGCGAGGAGCTTGACGTGATCGCAAGGTCTCAACCAGCGCGTAAAAACGCAAGTCGTCGCGATGAGTGGGGGTGAGTTGTCCAGTCTTCAAGTCGATGAGCACTTTGCGACCCGCTGTGCCAATGACGAGGTCGGCGCGAGATGAGAACACAATCGATTCGTCGAACATGGTGTAGCGGGCTGAGTGTTCAACAACCGGGCGCCATTGCGGCTTGAGGGGTGGAAAGCTTTCGAGATAGTTGGTGACGGTGTCGACCACCATGCCGCGCAGTTCAGCAAGGTCGCTGTCGGGCAACTGAGCGAGAAAAATTCCGGCACTCTCACGAGGGTTGTTGATGAGACTGTCGACAGCCGCATCGGCAAGATGTGCAGGCACAGGATCGCCACGCCAGTTGAGCAACAACTCAATTGCTTTGTGTGCGACGGTGCCACGAACAGTGGGAAGGCTCCATGCAAATGCAGACTTCTTTTCCTCGACATGGTGGGTTTCGCATCCGTGGATTGTGGCCATCGCTCGTTTGGTCACGCGTAATGGTTCGTCGCGCGTGAACACTGTGTCGAGCGCTTGCAGCCCAGTGACGAGCTCGGTTTCGAGCTGTTCGACCAACGTGTCGGGTAGTGGGCTCCAACCGTCAGGGACGCGCAATGCATCGAACACACTTCGCTGGACGGGGTTCAAGTCGGCGACATTGGTGATGGCCTCAGTTGAACTCACGCCCGCACGCTAGACCCACGGTGTCACACCCCCTTGAGAAGATGACCAGTCATGACAACGCCCACCACAACCCACTTTGCCTCGGCGGCACGCGTCCTGTCAGACGCGGTGCACGCAGCTGGGCTCGTGGTACCGGGATTCCGTTGCCCTCCTCGAGTCATCGGGGTCGACCGCTCCATCCGGCGGGCACCTGATGGTGTCGGTGGGGTCGTTGCTGTGCGTCTTACCGACCGCCCCTTCACCGCCGCCGTGAGCGACATGATTGAAGGTGTGGTGGTGCTGAACAACCTTGCTCCACCCGAGGCCGATCGAGTGCGAACACTTCTGTGGCGGTCAATGCTGCACTTCACGGTGCAACTCACGGCAACAACGCACGAGTCCCACCGCAGTGCAGACATCGGCGTACCACGCGTAGCCTGACCCTTGTTCTTGGCCCGGATGGCGGAACTGGCAGACGCAGGGGGCTTAAACCCCCCGGGTGGCAACACCTTGTGGGTTCGATTCCCACTCCGGGCACGTTGTGTGTCGGGTCAGATGTCTCCGATGACGGAGAAATCGTGACCGGTCAGCCAATGGCGACCGACTTTCTTCACCGGCTCCCACTTGTCAATCAATGCTTGTGCGGTCTTGCCGTCACCAATCTGTCCAAGATCTTCCGGAGTTGGGCCAACCTTCTCTGAAATCTTGCGCAACTCGACCATGTCGAATCCGAATGCGTCGCCTGCAGACAAACCGAGCATCACGCGAGTTTCATCAATCGGAATGTCGAAGAATGTCTTCTTCAGCCATTCGTGTGTGCGCGGCCATGTTCCCTCTGGGTGGGGGAAGTCGGTGCCCCACAACATGTTCTGAATTCCAATTTCATAACGCTGACCAAGTTCGCGACGCTTCACATTGGCGAGGCCTGTGAAGCAGTTGCGATCGATGTATTCACTCGGCAACATTTCAACTTTGCCTTTGAATGCACCCGAGCCGAGTTTCTCCGAACCTTTCTGGCCCATCCAGAGACGGTCCCAGAACCACAACAACTGTGGCAACCACCAGCATCCACCTTCGGTTGCGCAGAACTTGAGACGTGGGTAACGCTCGAACACACCTGACCACAACATGAACCACATCGGACGTGCGGGCCACCACGTGACCTCACTTACGTAGATGCCGAGATGGTCGCCGTATTCCTCGCGGGGTGCAGAACCAGAGTGAGTCACGATCGGCATGTCGTATTCCTGGCACATCGCCCAGATCGGGTCGTAGCGACGATCGTGATACGGGGTCTGGTTGCACCAGCGCGCCGGAATCATGATGGCACCGAGGCCGTGCTCCTTTGCCCAAGTGATTTCAGCAAGTGCGTCTTCTACCTTGCCGGTAATCGGAACGAGCGCTGCTCCACAACGACGCTCTGGACTGACCGAGCACAAGTCGGCAAGCCAACGGTTGTGCGCTTTTGCACCAGCAAGTCCGAGCTCGGGGTCAAGATCGCCCGAGAGGCCAAGACCCGCACCGAAGGGAACTGCTGTGCGTGATTCGACAGCGTCTGCATCGGGGTACACCACTTCGCCAGCAACACCGTCTGCGTCGAGAGTTTGGTCGCGGCGAATTGCGTCCCAACCGCCGGCCAGTTCGTCGTCGTGTTCCTCGTACCAGTTCTTTGCGAACTTCTCATCGCGTACGCCGAGACGTGTAGACGCTTCGATGAGTTCTTGCTGTTGCGTGAGGAACTCTTCGAACTGTGGCATGTATTTCTGTTCGAGATACGGCCGGTACTGCGCAGTCGGTAAACCTGCGTGGCTGTCTGACGCGATGATGAGATACGGATCGTTTTCTGCGAAATCTGCAGTTGTCAGTGTTGTCTTTGCCATTGTGGTGTCTTTCTCGCTATGTGGTGTTGTCGTTATGTGATGTTGTCGTCGAATATGAATGGTCGCGGAGTGCCTCGTTAGGCAGCGAACTCGTAGCCAATGAATGCCGGGCATTTGTCGGCGTCTTTCGGAGCCACACGTGGTGGGAGTCCGGCGAACACTTCGGCAGCACTTGGTCCGATGCGGTCTGCGATTGGTCGCAAGAAGTCGAGGTCAAAGCCATACAAACGTGCAGCGTTGCCCGACAACATCATCTTGGTCTCTTCAAGCGGCACTCCGGCAAAACTGAGTGAGATTGCTTCACGTGAGTAGGGAGTGCTCGCTTCTTTGTGCGGATAATCGCTGCCCCACATGATGCGCTCGACGCCCACCATGTGGCGCAAACCAACTTCCATCGGTCGAATAAAGCTGGCACCGATGTGACACTGCCGTTGCCAGTATTCGCTCGGCTTCAACGTCAGGTCACCCATCACCTGTTCGCCCCACACCGCCTCTTGCGAACCATTTGGCTGGCTCATGCGGTCGAACATGTAGTCGAGGCGCATCAACTCTTGCGGCACCCAACCAGTTCCTTGTTCGGTGAACACCAACTGCAGGTTCGGATGACGTTCAAGGGCGCCAGCGAGAATCAGTTGATAGAACGCACGGTGCGCGTACCACGACACCTCGAGCAAGAACATGATCGCATCGACTGGCTCTGGTCCCATTGGCGGGGCCGCTGACCCGGTGTGGTGATTAATCGGCATCGACAATTCTTCGCACACCTGCCATAACGGCTCGTAGTACTGCTCATGTAGTTGCGGAAGATCTCCACCTGGGGGAGTACCTGGAAGCACGATGCCGCCAGTGAGTCCGTTTTCTTTGGCCCAACGGATCTCTTTCACGGACTCTTCGATGTTGTGCAAGTTGATCTGAGCAATACCCACGCGGCGTCCCGGATACGCATTACAGAAATCTTTGAGCCAGCGGTTGTGCGCTTGCAGTCCGGCCCAACGACGCTCTTGATCTTCGCGCCTCATTGTTGGAGGTTGAGCAGTGAGTGTTGAATTCGGATAGAACGGCGGCACCGTGTTTGGAAAAATAACTTCGGCAGCTTGTCCGTCAGCTTCAAGATCGCGCATACGACGGTCTGAGTCCCAATTTCGTTTTCCCAGATCACCATGAAGGTCTTCATGCGGATTCACGAAATCCTTCGCCCACGCATCGAAGTCGTCGTGCCACTTGCTCGCCAAGTACGGCCGATAGTCAAGAATGTCGCCGCCTGCATGGCCGTCGGCAGAGATGACGATGAGACGTTCGTCGCTCATGATTCCCCCTCGCAAGTCGCTGCCCGCACCCCCACGATGCGGTGTGAACGACCCGATTTCCCTTCGCTAACCGTAGTTGTGCCCCCTCAGATGGGCAACACCGTGTAC
>JBJTGC010000123.1:0-3939 GCA_046093725.1 Actinomycetota bacterium | reverse complement strand
TGGTCGAGGCGGATCTGTTGTAAAGGTTTGTAGATTCCCAGCACACGTAGTTCTCTGAGCACCACTACTTCTGCAGCGCGACGCTTGTTATTCCTGATGAAGTCCACGCCGATACGCCGAATCTCAGCGTTCACCACCGATTCGTCCGCGTTCGGGAAGCGGCGTTCAGCGCTGTCGATTGCCTCTTGAGCGCATGCGATATCCCAATACGCGACCAACTGGCCCCGATATGTGCTTGCACAGTTGTCTGTGGGTATCACGATGTCCAGACCGTTTGAAAGGATGACGGTCTCGTCAAATCGGGAAAGGTTGAAGAGCACCCAAGGTGACAAGACGGCAAGCATGCATGCACCAGCCACTAACGATTTAGTGATGGAGCGGTGGCGTATGAGAAGCACCAAACCGATGGACAAGAGACCACAGAGCAACAACTCTGCACGGGACAAGGTTGCGCAGCCGGCGACGACACCAAGCAGAACGACATTGAGCGGGGTCGCATTGCGCAAGGTACGTATCGACACAAGAACGGTGAGAACCGCGAAGAGCATCGCGAGCGGCTCGGACCACAACATCTTGTCCCAGCTCCACAGCAGTGGGCTCATCACTGCGAGCCACAGTGCGACCTTGCCGACACGCTCACCAAAAGCGAGACGTGAGAGCTGAGCTGTCGCGACCACCAACATGATTCCGATGAGACCTGTTGCAAGCTGATGCGCGACAATCGACTTGAGGCCAAGCAAAGAAAAAACAGCGAGATACGCGATGAAAAGAGGTGGATGATCGGCCGCCTGGGTGACGATTCCAAACTTGTTGTACTTCAATGGATTCACGAAACCAACGCCCTCGGCGACGAGGTTGGCGCTGTGATGATAGAAGTAGGCATCACCCCAAATCTGCAACTTGCCGTCGGCAAAAATTCGTATGTCCTTGGTCGCCAACACCATCCACAACCTCAGTGCGACTGATACCGCAATGGCGACGGCTATGTGCTTCCTCCAGGTCGTCATCGTTGGGCTGCCGAATTCGGATCGCGACGAGAAGGAGAGTCTTTGCCAAACGGCTTGGCGAAATGCCGGAGCAGCGGAGACTCAAAAAGGTAATAGCTGATAGCGGCAATGACGACTGTCAGTGAAATCGTGATGAGTAGTCGGTCCGCCATGCCGCCGTCGAAGAGGTCATAGGGCATTTGCTTTTCTGCAAACTCGCCTGAGATGAAAACTTGATGCCACAGGTATACGCCGTATGAAACGACACCGAGCCAGGCGAGGGGACGCCAACCCACAACCGCCGAAGTTCGTGTTTGTGTATCAGTGAGGGCAAACGGAGCTACGCAGAAAAACCCGATGAGCCCATATAAACCTTGGCGAATTGTCTCTCGTTCGAAAGTTGAAGTCTCAAGACCTATGGCAAGTCCGAACTGCGTACTTACCCACCAGAAGCCGAAGAGCGCTACGAGCAGCAGTAACCACGGATGCGTGCTTATTGAGCGACACAAGGAGTCGACTTCTGCGTTGAGGTGAGACCATTCACGCAATACTGCTAGGGCAATGCCAAGCGCAAAGATGTCGATCAGCGACGGAAGCCAATAGGGGGTGACGTTGTCGAATGGTGGGTTCAGGACGTGAACGGTCACGCGGAACGCGACACTGAACGCGTAGAGGCAGGCGAGCGAGGCGAGCATGGCGAGAGCACGTTGGTTGACTGTCCAGAGACGTGTCAGACGGCGCATGAGCGCCGCATAGATAGGCATGAAGACATAGAACGAGATCTCGGTTGCGAGGCTCCATGACTGGGTGATGCCAGAGATAGCTCGATCTGGGTGGTACACGTGGAGAAGAAAGAAGGAAAAGAAGAACCCAGATGGTCCACGCACTGCCACTGCGCCGATTGCCAGCATGATGACCAAAGCCAACCAGTACGCAGGAAAGATGCGAAGGAATCGTTTCCAGAGAAATTCTCTTGGTGACGGGGATGGCGCACCGCTCAGGATGGAGCGTACGAACGGCCGAGCGAGGAGAAATCCGCTCAATACGAAAAAGATTGGCACGCCTACGTCCATGCGGCCGGTAAAGGTCCCATAAGCCTCATTCATCGTGACGCCAGAGGCGTATGCGACGTGATGTACGACAATGAGAAGTGCAGCAGCGGCTCTGACGCCATCTAACGGAAGAGCGCGCGTGCCCTGGCCGGTAGCCGTTACGGGCAGTGACTTCACCCGATCGAGGCTAGTTCTGGTTCACGCTCGGGAACCTGAATTGGCCTGGTTCGTATAGGGCGAGTTCGCGCTGATCGTGATGATCGCTATTGCCGCGAGGAGATGCCAGTGGACGAAAGCCGTCTCCTGTGTCCAGTCGAAGCGAATCGGAGGGTCGGCGATGACAATCCGAAGCAGGGCGAGACCGAAGCTTGAGAGCACCCACAGCACCGAAATGAAACCAGACCATTGAGCTTGGCCTTGTCGAGTGACCAAAGCGAGTAATGCGAGCGCCGGAAGGAAGTAGACCGGTTGTGAAACGAGTGCGACACTCGCTGCCCCAACAATGACGAACGCTGTTCGTGGCGCAAGACGAGTTGACGGTGGTTTACTTCGTGTGTGTGACGCGTAGATGACAACGTCATTTTTGCTTCGATGACGACGGATGCCATGAATGAGGACAAGGACAAGTACGAGCACAGTCACTGCAGTGATCAACAGGCCTGCCGTCAGTACGCGCTGGGGTTCGAAATGCAAAGATATGGATCCTGCCGCAGTGCCTGCAGGTAGAAGCCAACCGTTGAAGCCACCATTGACTTGTCGAGGGGCGCCAAGGTTGACTCCGTCAAGATGTGCAGACCAACCACGGTTGTGGCCTTCTCCAAAGACGAACCAGCATTCGCGTGCGCATCCAGGAAAGGCAACTCTGCGTGATGTTGGCCCGCCACTCATGGAAAGCCCGATTGCATCTGAACGTGTGATGTCTTGTTCATTCCAGGCCGCATTGGTCAGAGCGACGTCATCAACGCTGATGCCGGTCGAAACCAACGATGACGTACGGAATGTTGTAGGCCCTGCGTCGATGGCGGTAATCGGAAAGGCCGCGGAATACTTCGGCCGCTCGACCGTTCCGGTCCAATTCATGTTCAGTCGTATTTCTTGGTCATTGAGAAACACCGGAAGAGTTGTCGGTCGACTCGGCAGCTGTGGCGAAACAACTGCAATCCCATCGGCGACTACCTCGGTGACTGCGACAGGTCGAGCAAGCGGAAGGTAGGTGCGACCATCTGTCGAATACTCGGCCTCGACTTCGGTGATGGTGAGCGTCCATCGGCCTGGGACGAGTGTGTGAGCGGAGAAACGGCCAACACCTGAGGTTTGGTCAAATGTGACCACTTCGGTATGTCGACCATCTGACAGTAAGGCCTTTCGTATCTGTGAAAAACGCTCAGTCATGGGCTGAGTAATACTGCCAGGCGATGCCGACGCACTGAGGAAACTGAGTTGGGCGCCACGGGTTACGCCTGACTTTGACACCCAAGATGTTTCAGTGTTGCCGTCTGTTGCGTTCCACCCTGCAGTGGAGAAGTCTCTCGTGAAACGGCTTGTTGCGTATGTGGATGCTCCCAGCCACGGTCCCGTCACGCGTTCGCTGGCATCGAGCGCGAGAGACCCACGAACGTTGCCTTGCAAAGAAGTTGAGCCCGGAACGAGAAAGTTCCGCGAGAGTGATGTTTCGGGGTCCTCTCTCGATGAAGAGACGGTGCGTGCCCGTGAACGGCTGAATTCGTATGCAATCGGTCGTGTGCTGGACGAGGCGATGAGTGCGCGAGACGGGAGTTCGGTCACCTCTCGGGTTGCAGGAAAGCCCAGTTGTACCTCGGCAAAGCCCACACCATCGAGACCCTCTTGTGGTCCATCGCTGGTCCAGTCCACGAGTTCAATTCGGAGCGTGAGCGATGTAG
>JBJTGC010000122.1:0-3029 GCA_046093725.1 Actinomycetota bacterium | reverse complement strand
GCATTGTCGGAGTATCGATGCGATGTTCAAAGTGTGATTGCGAATGACAATCGTGCGGCCGTGAAAGTTCGCTTCTCCGGCATTCATGTTGGTGAGTTTCTGGGATACCAACCAACTGGACGTGGTGTGGAATGGATGGGTGCGGGGTTCTTCACCTCCAGCGAGGATCTCCTTCACGACATCTGGGTCTTGGGGGACCTAACCACACTCAAGACGCAGCTCAAAGGTCGTTCGTAGGCGACGGCAGCCACGAATAACAAACGGGTTTCCAAACTCAGGTGTGGCGTGCCGCCATTCGGTCACAGCACGCAACTGCGCGTGTTCGTTGATCTGGGCTTGTTGCAGTACGACGAAGTGTGGGCCGCAGCAGGAACCTGAAACGACAACTTCGGTGCAGCGCCGGCTGACATCGCGCGTGTTGCCGGTGGCGTGGTCACCGACCTAAAGCGCGCCTGAGACACACGGCGTACACTGAACCTGTGGACGACTGGAAGAATCCGAACGAAGACGAGCGCGGTGTCGATGTCAGTCAGATTCGTCGGCAATTGAATTTGTCTATTGCAGAGCGCGTGCGAGAAATGGTTCACGCTGCAAATGTGATGATGGAGATGCGAGAAAATGTCCGCAAGTCTCATGAGGCTCAATCGCGTTGATGTTTGATCCAGTCCGTGTCTGCGAGATTCTCAACGAGGAGGGTGTCGATTATGTGGTTGTTGGCGGATTCGCAGCAGTTATTAGAGGGTCAACGTTGCCCACCAAAGACATCGACATCGTGCCGTCTCGGTTGCAAGAAAATCTTGACCGGCTTGGGCGTGCACTGACTCGAATGAATGCGAAGATTCGCATCTCGGGCGAACCAGTCGCGACGAAGATTGATGGAGCATTTCTCGCGAACATGCCGTTCATGCTGAATCTCATAACTGACTTTGGTGAGATGGACCTCACATTCACTCCTGCAGGAAGAGCAGGAGGATTTGACGGTTGGCGAGCAGGAGCAACAGTTGAAAATGTTGGTGATGACCTGCAAGTGGTGGTGGCGTCTCTTGACGACATCATTGATTCCAAACAAACGGCCAATCGGCTCAAAGATCAAGCGGCATTACCGTATCTTGAGTCGTTGCGAGATGAACTGCGGCGGCAAGCCAACTCATGAGTTTCCAAAGCCAAACGTGGCGTGCCTCCCTTTGGTCACAGCGCTCAACTACGTGTGTTTGTTGATCCGGACTTGTTGCAGTACGACAAAGAGTGGGCCGCGGCGGGAACGTGGAACGACAACTTCGGTGCAGCACCCGCTGACATCGTGCGCGTCGCCGGTGGAGTGGTCACCGACCTGAAGGGCAGCTGAGCACGCATGGCTATTCTTAGTGTGTGGCTGAGAAAAAGCTGTCCGGACCTGCTTCGTACTTCCCCTCCATCGAGAAGACGTACGGCAAGCCAATTTCCCACTGGAAGTCGTTGTTGAGGAAGATGAAGAGCGCTCGCCATTCGGAGATGGTTGCGATGTTGAAGTCGGATCACGGATTGGGCCATGGCCATGCCAACGCGATCGTTGCTCACTTTAGGGCCGAGGAGGGCCTGTAGAGACCTGGTTCGCTGAACGTCGGTTGGTTTCCAAAGCCAACGGTGGTGTGCCGCCCTTCGGTCACAGCACTTAACTGCGTGTGTTCGTGGACTCCGACTTGTTGCCGTACGACAAGAATTGGGCCGCGGCGGGAACGTGGAACGACAACTTCGGTGTAGTGCCGGCGGACATCGTGCGCGCCGCTGGTGGTTTGGTCACCTACCTGAAGCGCGCCTGACTCTTGGGTCAAAGATTGACGGCTCCCGATGGGTCTGGCGGAATGACCGAACCGAATGTGGGGGATTTGTGGCAGTTTGAATCGAACATGGTGTGTTCATCTTCAAATGACCTTCAGAGCGTACGGTGATCACATGAGCGCAGAGCAGCCGGAACCCGAGGACCTTGAAGATCTGCTGATCTTGGACGTCGACCGTGAATCGGTCGAGAGCGCGAGACTTGAACGACGGAATCAGGTGAAAGCTGAGGGGGTGATTGCTGCGAAGTACTGGGGTGGAATCCAATACCGAATGATTCTCACATTTGTTGCGTTCACCGTGTGCTGGGTGGGAGTCCTCGTTCTTGGCGTCAATGGGGCGTTGCCATTGTGGCTGGGACTGATATTGAACTCGATATTTGCCTCAACGTTCTACATGACGATGCACGAAGCAGCGCACAAGAACATCATGGGCAAGGCAACAAGTGGGCGATGGATCGAAGAAGCAATCGGACGAATTTCATCAGTGCCGACCGGCCTCGACTTCACTTCACACCGTGCCAGCCACATGCGGCACCATGCGTTCACCAATGACCCTACGCGCGACCCTGATCACTTCACAGAGGGTCGCTTGTCGGAACTTCCTGTCAAGTTCTATGGAATGACGATGTTGTATGCGTTACTGCCGTTCCTTGCGTTGATCAAACCGCTGCGTGTTCTTCTCCCTCAGGTTCTGCGGGAAAAGCTCGACAGCAGAGAAGGGGCGAAATCCGAGGGCAAGGCTCAGATGCGTTTCTGGCTCATCTCGACACTCGTACTAGTGGTGAGTTTCGTCACCGGACACGGCGTAGCTGCAATGTGCTTGTGGTGGATTCCTGCGCGTCTTCAACTGTGTTGGCTGATGTTCATCTTTGCGTGGTATCCGCATCATCCGGCCAAAGAGACCAGCCGATACCGCCACACACGCATCGCAGTGTTTCCGGGTTCCGGGCTTCTCATCAGAGGCCACGACTATCACGCGATTCACCATCTCTATCCGCGGGTGCCCCACTATCGATTGAAGGCAGTGTGGAACGAGTTGTCAGATGAACTAGTCGCTCGGGGTGTTCGTACAGAGGGACGAGCAAAGAGTGCGACCTCGCCTGTCGTGTGGTGATGACCGTCGACGAACACGGCCGGACCGAACCCCCGATCGCAGACGACGAGATCGGGACGCTCATCGGGTTCCTCGAGTGGCAGAGGTCGACTCTCGAG
>JBJTGC010000121.1:0-2127 GCA_046093725.1 Actinomycetota bacterium | reverse complement strand
GAGAAGGGGGTAGTCAAACCCATGCTTGTCAGAGAATTGTTTCTGCTTCTCTACCTTGTCGATACTGATGCCCACCCGCTGTGCGCCAGATGCTGCGAACTCTGATGCGAGATCGCGGAAATGGCAACTCTCGACTGTGCACCCCTTGGTCATGGCAGCGGGGTAGAAGAACAACACCACCGGTCCGTTCTGCAATGCAGTGGAGAGGCGCCACGGGCTGCCGTCTTGCGTGGGCAGTTCGAAGTCGTCGACGATGTCACCGGTGTTCATGGAATGAGAGTACCTGCGATGGGCTAGGGGTGAGTCACTGAGAAGTCTGATTACCGCGAAGGTGACTGTCGAGTGCCGCAACGAGTTCGTGTTGCGCGCCCGCCTCGGGCCCAGCCATTGGGCGTGATGCACGGACGAGGTCGCACGCACTCTCGGCATCATGCCCGAGCATCATGCACACAGCTACAGCAGTTGTTCCCGCACGGCCGATACCAGCGGCACAGTGGACGATGACGTTTCGCCCAGTGTGAAGCATGTCGACAATGTGGGTGAACATCGGCAGCATCTCATCGAGATGATGCGCGCCAAGGTCTGGCACGGGAAACCACATGGCATCAGTTGGGGAATTGGTTCTCAACCATTCCACGTATGAGTCATAGCGCCCGAGAAGCTCGCGTGGCTGAGTAAGGCACACCACGAACGGATCGTTCAGGTCTGTCAGCACCTCGTCGAGTCTTGCGCCAATGTGGTGCTTTCCGCATAACCACAACTCGCCAGGCACTTCTGTGAGAGGCACGCGATTGCGACCACCATCGACAGACCATTGCACGCTTGACATGGTGGGCATGGTAACTGCCGTTCAAGGCAATCAAGAATGAGAACTAGCGTGACCACATGCTTATGCAGTCGGCCTCCACGCCACGCCCATTACCCGATCCATCAACGCTTGCCTTTCCAGTCGTTTCACCGAAAGACACCCCGCATGTCACTTACCCATGGGAGAACTTGGCCTTCGAGGGTGGAGGAGCAAAGGGATATGCATACATCGGTGCAGTGAAGTGTTTGGAAGATCGCGGCCTGTACCCGCATCACATTCGTCGCGTCGCGGGTACGAGTATCGGAAGCCTTTTCGCCGTTCTCACGTCGATTGGCTGTCCGACGGACTACATGGTGAAGAAGGTGCCCACCGATTTTCAGGCACTCGCCAAAGACGGATCTGGTGGAAATGTGCGTTCTGTCGCACGTGCAGCGCGCCGCAAGGGTATGCATCCGGGGCAGAAATTGTTTGACTTCCTCGGTGAGATTCTTCTTGAACGAACAGGAAGCGCTGACATCACGTTTGCGCAGGTGCTCGAGCGATACGGGCGAGAGGTTTGTATCACAGTCACGAACGTGACGCGCATGATGACCGAGTATTGCCATCCGAAGACCACTCCTGACATGCCCATTCGAGTCGCAGCACGAATTTCGATGTCACTGCCGGTGTTGTTGCAACCCGTCATGTTGCAAGGTTCGCAATCAATGCAAAGTGCTGGCGTGGAACCGGAGTACTACGTAGATGGCGGGCTGTTGTGCAACAACCCGACCCACGTGTTTGATGGATGGTGGTTATCTCTAGATCCACGCGATGCTTTTCTTCGTCGCATGCAACCACTGAGTCGGTCACATGAGCACTATCCACGGTCGGCACGGTTCAGTCCTGCAAACACTCACACACTGGGGTTCACCCTCTTTGCTGGCGACGAAACAGATATCACTCGTGGTTGGCTTCGTGACGGTGCGGCACCACCTCCACGCCCATCGACAAAGTCAGCAGATGAATGCAAGCAGAAAGAGCAGGCCAAGAAGCGTGCGGAGTCGGTGCAAGTGCCACTTCAGAAACTGCTGCGGGTACTCGATGATGTCGATGTCGACAAACCTGAAGGTGGAGAGCTCACTCCGCGGGGGCGTGATGGGGGCGGGTTCGCGGTCATTGCTCCGCGGGGAGACCTTCTTTTACCTCACCATCTCTGCGTCCCAGTCGGCCGGAGAGGCGCTGCTGGCACCGTCGACGATCGGCGGCATTGAGACGCTGCAGCTCTCGGGTACCGAGTATTTTCTTCAGAAAGGCTCGTTCCTCGCCGCGCAGCACTCCGT
>JBJTGC010000120.1:0-5699 GCA_046093725.1 Actinomycetota bacterium | reverse complement strand
GCTCTGGCGCATCAGGACACGAGACGGTGGCGAGGTGATGCTCTACGTCCATGATGCCCTTGGCATCAACAATGCGGGAGACATGTGACCACTCCGTGACGTCGTAACCCGACGCCCACGTATCAGGCCTGCCGCAGAGATCTTCTTTCATTGCTTGCCACAACGACGGCGCGAGATGCACTCCCACCGGCGCAACCAGCCACGACGGACGTTCGAAGAGTCGAGCGAGGGCCACCAAGGGCAAAGCCCCGCCCGCGCAGAGCACCCCGTGTCGACTCGTACTTTTCGCAGTCACGATCGTGACGTCACTTGCCGCCACGGCCGCCGCGATTCCTTCAGGCGCGACAAGTTCAGCTTCGACGCCACGCCGCGCGAACACGCGAAGTGCATCTTGTCCTTCACCGAGCGAATCAACGACGAGCGCGCGCACATCACCGCGGCGCACGAGTGCGTCAACAACATGTCCTGACCACCCCGCCATACACACCGTTGCATCAGAAGGTAACTCTGCTTGAAGTACCTCAGATGTCGCATCAGTGCTCAGTGCTCGAGCGCATTCGCGAATTGCCGTTTGTGGCTCCATCGCCGTGACTGCATGAGCACACACCCACCACAACGGCGCGTTCTCTGGATGGTGCTCCATCATGCGACGCGCCGACACCACGACTGCGGCCGGATCTCGCACCATATGCACCAGCCCCTCGGAGGCCTCGAGCGCCACCTCAACGGGGTCTGCACCATGGACTCGTGCCACATATCGCAGATGTTCGATGGGATGCACCTTCCGCACGCTAGTGGCGCTGAACTAGCGTCATCCCCGTGACACAACTCCCCAACCCGAATCTTGATGTGACTCTGACTCCCCTCTCGGGCGATGCACGGCCATTGCGAGAGTGGCTGATGACCTTCCATCTCGCATCAGTGGTTGTTGATCCCTACACCAACGAGAGTGCTTGGATTTTGAAGACCGCCTCTCGCATCATGAACCAATTCGCTGGTGCAGGTGTTCGCGTAAATTGGATTATCGCCTGTGGAGCAGATGAAGCTCGCACGTTCCTCGGGCCACTAGCCGACGAATTCTTGGTGTTCACCGACCCTGATCGCACTGTCATCCGCGCTCTCGGTCTTACCGAACTTCCTGCTTTTGTGCTCATCCGTGGCGACGGCACCATTCCTGCAGCTGCACAAGGTTGGTCAGCAGACTCATGGCGCGAAGTGTCCCATGAAATCGCGTCGCTGGTGAGTTGGAGCAAACCGACGATTCCTGCGCCTGGCGACCCAGGTGCATTCCGCGGCACGCCCGCACTTGTCTGAGTCACTTCCTGTAGAAGAGGTCCTCGCTGATCTGCGCGAGGCACTGACTACTCATCGTGGTGCCGTGCTCGTCGCACCGCCAGGCGCTGGCAAGACGACCACAGTTCCCATTCGCCTGCTTGATGAGCCGTGGCTTGAAGGAAACAAGATTGTGATGCTCGAGCCTCGTCGGTTGGCTGCGCGTGCAGCTGCTCGTCGCATGGCTCATCTCATCGGAGACGACGTCGGTGGCCTGATTGGTTATCAAACGCGCGACGAACGACGAATCAGTTCCAAGACCCGAGTTGAAGTCGTCACAGAAGGCGTGCTGACACGTCGACTGCAATCAGACCCGTCACTTGAAGGCGTTGGTCTCGTGATTTTCGACGAAGTGCATGAACGCAACGTTCCGACTGATGTCGGACTTGCCCTTTTGCTCGACGCCCGACAAACGCTTCGACCCAACCTGCGCGTGTTGGCGATGTCAGCAACTGCTGAGGCCCACACATTCGCGCGATTGCTCGGCGACACAAACCAACCGGCGCCGATCATCACCTCGGATGGTCGTATGCACCCCGTAGATGTTCGCTATGTGGCCCGGCGGCGAGATGACTCACTCGAGGCGGCAATTGCTACCACCGTGCAGTCGTCACTACGAGCAGATGACGGCGACATGTTGGTATTCCTGCCCGGAATTGGTGAGATCAATCGTGTGCGTGACCACCTCGTGGCCACTTTGCCCTCTGATGTTGTCGTGCAACGTCTGGCCGGGGCTTTACCGTTCGACGAACAAGATGCTGCTCTTCGTCCAGACGACAACGGTCGAAGACGAATTGTGCTGAGTACCGACATTGCCGAGACTTCTCTCACGGTTGACGGCGTGAACGTGGTGATTGACGCTGGACTCGCCAGAGTGCCACGACTTGATCAACGCACCGGACTCACTCGCCTCACCACGGTCACCACATCTCGCGCCTCGGCTGAACAACGCAGCGGCCGTGCCGGACGTTTACGGCCAGGGGTGGCGTATCGACTGTGGAGTCGCATCGAGGACTCGACACGTCCAGCACACCTTCCACCCGAAATTTCACAAGTTGATCTGTGTTCGGTGGTCCTTGAGGTTGCAGCGTGGGGTTCAGACTTTGACGCACTGCCCTTTCCCGAAGCGCCGCCTCCACGATCGATTCAGCTTGCACGCGACACCCTTCGCATGCTTCACGCCATCGACAATGACAATCGCATCACGCCGCACGGACGAGCCTTGCTCGCGCTGCCGCTGCATCCACGACTTGCTTCCATGGTGGTGCACGCTCAGGACAACCTCGGTGAAGATGCGGCGTGGTTGGCGTGCATGCTTGCCGCGCTCATCGAAGAGCGCGACATCTTGCGTGGTCGACCCGATTCGCTCCCTACCGATATCGCACTTCGCGCGTCGATCGTGTGCGGGTTCTTCTCTGACGAACGTGCGGATCGTGGTGCCGTGCGCCGCGTCGCAGATGCGGCCAGAGACATCGCGCAGCGAAGAAAGATTGACCATTCTCGAACACTTCGAGAGTCAGTCATTGCGCATCACTCCGGAGCGTTGCTTTTGGTGGCCTATCCCGATCGTCTGGCGAAGAACCGAGGCACAAAGGGCCAATTCGTCATGCGTGCCGGCGGTGGTGCATGGGTTCAAGAGCGCGATGAGTTGGCCACGGAAGCATTCATCGTGGCTGCCGATGTCGATGGAGATCGCAAGGCAACGCGTATTCGCCGCGGAGCCGGTCTCGATGCCGACCAGGTTGCGCTCGTCCTTGGCGATGACGTCATTGAAGAAGTCATCCTGCAGTGGGACAAAGAGCGAAATGATTTGGTGCGAACCGTCACGCGCAAGTGTGGGTCATTGCGCCTTGATGAACGTGCCGGTCCTGCCGTCGCTGGCGAAGACACCGAGAAAGCCTTGGTTGACAGGGCTCGTGCGACATCACTCGGAATTTTGTCGTGGGATGAACGTGCACGTTCGACACAACGTCGCATGTTGTTTGCACGCACACACCTCGGCGATGCCTGGCCAGATGTGAGCGACAAGACACTCCTCGCCACATTGAACGAGTGGTTTGCCCCGTATGTCGCTGGGTGCACGTGTCGCGCCGACCTCGAAGCACTCGACGTCGACATGCTGCTGCGCTCACAATTGTCTTGGGACACATCAGCAGAGTTGGATTCCCTCGTACCAGCGACGCTCACCTTGCCAAACAGCAAAGAAGTCTTCATTGATTACGCAGATGTCAACCGCCCTTTGGTATCGATTCGAGTACAACGTGTGTTCGGCATGAGGTCTCATCCGACTCTGCTCAGTGGACGACTACCAATCGTCATGGAACTTCTGTCACCGGCCGACCGACCGATCCAGGTGACATCAGATCTACCCGGATTCTGGAGTGGGTCCTGGGCCGATGTGCGACGCGACATGGCGGGTCGATACCCGAAGCATGACTGGCCAGTCGACCCCACCACGTAAGTCGCGAAACTCAGAGCGAGATGAGTGCACATCCATCGCGTGCAATTAGCGTGGAGCCATGGCAGATTTCGTGTTCACAGAACTTCTTCCGCTTGGACCAGACGACACTCCGTACAGATTGCTGTCGAAAGAGGGTGTGAGCACTGTCGACACAGCGCTCGGCACGTTCCTCAAAGTCGAACCCGAAGCATTGACATTGCTCACACAGGTGGCCATGCGCGAGATTGCCCACTTCTTGCGCCCCGGGCACTTGCAGCAGCTGGCGAATATCTTGAAGGACCCCGAAGCCAGTGCGAATGATCGATTCGTTGCACTTGACCTTCTGAAGAATGCATCCATCGCTGCAGGCGGCGTGCTGCCCATGTGCCAGGACACCGGCACTGCAATTGTCAAAGCAAAGAAGGGTCAGTTCGTTTTCACAAGCGGAAATGACGAAGAAGCAATCGCCCGAGGAGTCTTTGACACATACCAAAGCAGCAACTTGCGTTACAGCCAACTTGCACCTCTGTCGATGTACGACGAGAAAAACACCGGCAACAACTTGCCAGCTGAAATCAAGATTGCCGCAACACCTGGCGATGCATACAAGTTTCTCTTCATGGCCAAAGGTGGAGGAAGTGCAAACAAGAGTTACCTCTTTCAAGAGACAAAGGCGTTGCTCAACGAAAAGACCCTCTTGCCATGGGTGTTCGAAAAGATGATCACACTCGGAACGGCAGCCTGTCCGCCGTATCACTTGGCGGTAGTCATCGGCGGTACGTCGGCCGAACACGCCGTCGAAACTGCAAAGTTGGCCAGCACCCGTTATCTCGATTCACTTCCAACGTCTGGTAGCGACGCAGGGCATGGCTTCCGAGATCTTGACTTGGAGAAAAAGATCCTCGAGCTGTCGCAAAAGACCGGCATCGGTGCTCAATTCGGCGGCAAATACTTCTGCCACGATGTGCGGGTCATCAGACTTCCCCGCCACGGTGCCAGTTGCCCGGTGTCATTTGCCGTTTCGTGCAGCGCCGATCGTCAAGCGCTCGGCAAGATCACGCGCGACGGAATCTTCATTGAGCAGCTCGAGCATGACCCAGCGCGATTTATGCCGGAGGTGACCGAAGACGAACTGAGCAGCGACGTGGTGCACATCGACTTGAACAAGCCGATGGCCGACATTCGCGCCACACTCAGCAAGTACCCAGTGAAGACACGCGTCATGCTGAGCGGTCCAATGGTTGTCGCTCGAGACATTGCTCATGCGAAGTTGAAAGAGCGCCTCGACGCCGGACAGGGCCTTCCTCAGTACATGAAGGACCACGCGGTGTATTACGCCGGCCCAGCAAAAACACCTCAAGGCATGGCATCAGGTTCATTTGGGCCTACGACTGCTGGTCGAATGGACTCATACGTCGGTGACTTCCAAGCAGCAGGCGGAAGCTTCGTCATGCTTGCCAAAGGAAACCGTTCTCGCCAAGTGACCGATGCTTGTGCGACACACGGCGGTTTCTACCTCGGATCAATCGGTGGCCCAGCAGCACGCCTTGCCCAAGACTGCATCACCAAAGTGGAAGTGCTCGAGTATCCAGAGCTCGGCATGGAAGCAGTGTGGAAAATCGAAGTAAAAGACTTTCCTGCATTCATCGTCGTAGACGACAAAGGAAATGACTTCTTTGACATGGTCGGTGGTGGCACACCGGTCGCGCTGCACTGAGCGCACAACTCACAACAGCGACTTCACCGCTTCTCTTGTTGCCGCTGCTTCGTCGGGTGTGCCCGGGAACTCGACCATTGCAAAATCAGTGACACCAATGGACTGGAGCGACATGATGCGTTCACGCACTTCGTCAGCGTCACCGATGATGGCGATGTCCGCCGGGCCCTCAGCATTCTCATGGTCGAGCATTGCCCGATAGCTCGGAAG
>JBJTGC010000119.1:0-6607 GCA_046093725.1 Actinomycetota bacterium | reverse complement strand
GGACTGGAGCGAGTGCGGTGATGGCCGACCCGTCTGCGTGACGCGAGCTTTGTGAAGATCGCGAACGTGCCATGGGGGACTAGTCCACCAGTGCAACACAGTGATGTCAACGATGGAGACACCACCCACATGGCGACCTATTGTTGGTCTATGACTGCTCCCATCATTCCTGGCGCCGAACCCATGTCTCATGTCGGGTCAGGTGATGCCGGTGTTCTCGTGCTGCACGGTTTCACCGGGAATCCGGGAAGCATGCGGGGTCTCGCAGAAGCCTTCGCTGGGGCTGGTTTCCATGTGGAGATGCCTTTGTTAGCAGGTCATGGAACTGCCGTCGAAGACATGATTCCCACCACGTGGGCAGATTGGACGGCCGATGTCGAACGGGCGTATCAGGCTCTTGCTGCGCGTGCATCGCGCATCGTTGTCGCTGGCTTATCAATGGGTGGATCCCTGACGTTGTGGGCCGCGAGCCAACACCCAGAGGTGCGCGGCATCGTGTGTGTGAACCCTGCTGCATTTCCTTTCGACGACACGATGGTTGGCGCCATTCAAGGAATGATCGATACAGGAACCGAGGTGATGGATGGCATCGGCAGCGACATCGCCGACCCCGACGTCACCGAGTTGGCGTACCCTGGCACGCCGCTTCGGCCGTTGATGTCGTTCCAGCGTGACGGCTTGAGTCCGTTGGCAAAGACATACTCGTCAACCGAAGTGCCGCTGTTGTTGTTCACTTCGACACAAGACCATGTCGTACCGCCACAACAAAGTGCCGACTTGTTCTCGATGTACAAAGGTCCCAAAGAACACGTGATGCTCGAACGTAGTTTCCACGTCGCCACTCAAGATTTTGACAAGCAGCAGATTTTTGACAAGTCCGTGGCATTTGCGCAGCGCATCACATCGTGATGCATCGACAAACAACCCCTGCATCTTGATGAGGTCGTCGTGAGCGCATTCATCACGTCCATTCCAAGCCCCAGTTCCGGAAGCCTTCATGTCGGTCCGCTGGCATTGAATGCGTACGGATTAATGATCGCTCTCGGAGTTCTCGCAGGGATATCCCTTGCCGGTCGACGCTTTGCGGCACGAGGTATCGGTGACCGCGACACGATGACATCGATTGCAATGTGGGCAGTTCCTGCCGGCGTCATCGGAGGGCGCCTGTATCACGTGGTCACTGATTGGGAGCGTTTCAGTGGTGATATCGGTTCAACCGTCAAGGTCTGGGAAGGCGGACTTGGGGTATGGGGCGGAATCGCACTCGGTGTGGTCGTTGGTTTATGGCGCGCCAAAGTGATGAAGTTGCACGTTCCGACGGCGCTCGTGTGTGTAACGCCAGCGCTACCGCTTGCACAAGCAATTGGCCGTTGGGGCAACTGGTTCAATCAAGAACTGTTCGGTCGACCAACGGATCTTCCTTGGGCGCTTGAAGTATCTGCCCGCACTGCTGAGAAAGCTGGAACTGCGGCTGGTACCACCTTTCACCCCACCTTCTTATACGAGTCACTTGCATGTCTTGTGTTGTGCGTGGTGCTTTTACAAATTGACAAACGACGCGAACCGCACGTTCCACGCTTGTTCTATATGTATGTCATCGGATACTGCATTCTCCGATTTTTCATCGAAGGACTGCGCATCGATCCGGCGCACTCGGCCGGTGGACTGAGACTGAATCAGTGGGTGTCGATTGTGTGCGCAGTCAGTGCAGCACTGCTGCTCATTCCGCGCGGCCGGCAAGTTTCGCAGCAAGAGACTCAGGTGTCATCGGATTGAAGTATTCGCCAGTGCCAACTTCGGCGGCGGCGATGTAACGCATGAGGTCCGGGCCTCGCCACGGCGACACGATTTCGAAGTGCAGCCAATGGTTCGGTTCGTCGGTAGTACTGAAGTCGCGCTGATTGATCCACAGCATGTATGGCAATGGCAACGAAAACAGTTGATCTAGTCGTGACATGACGTCGTGCAAGAGATCTGCAAGTCCGCTGCGTTGCTCAACAGACAACGACATCAGGTCAGCAATGCGCGATGTTGGCCACAACTCAAGGGCCACTGGGTATGCATTAGCAAGTGGCACGGCGCACGACCAGTGTTCATTGCCAGTGACGACAAGGTTCGATTGTGATGGGGGATTCCAAGACAAACGTTCGCCACTGCGAGTGGGCATGTGGTCAAACGCATAGATCTGTCCGTGCGGGTGTTCGATGGTTGCGCCAAGCTCGGCACCTCTGTTCTCAAACACGAACACGCAGGCCACGTCTTCACGCGCCGATTGAGTGGCGGTGCGTTCGGTCCACAACGCGATGATTCTCTCGATGTGTTCGACTGCCATCGAGGACCAGGTGGCGGAGTGGTCAGGGGAGTACAACAGCACGTCACAGCGCTCATCTGGCATTGCCGGCCAACGATTCGGAAACCAACGCACGTCGTAGAGGCTCGGGGCCTCGAGTCCTCCGACACAGAACGGGCACGACTGTGAGTCGATATTGGTCGCAAGTACCGGACGGTTCTGTCGTGAACCAACTATGTGCACCTTTGTTCCGTGCGTTGGGTCAGTGCGAAGGTCGTGTTGCACATCGGTCAGTCTCTCACTGTCGGACTACGGTCACCTCGGTGGACCAGATGCTGCACCTCGCCACACCATCGACATCAGTTGTGCTTGACGTGCGGTGGGGCCTGCCGTTCATCGTGCATTGGGGAGGGCGCATCGACGATGCTGAAGCGCAACGTCTCGTGAACGATGTGTCACAGCCACCTCGAGCGGGCGTCATCGATCGACCTGCGCTTGCCACCATCGTGCCGCTGCACGGTGATGGCTGGTTGGGGCACCCGGGTCTACTCGGGCGTCATCGCGGCGGCAGCGATTGGGCGCCTCGCTTTCAGACCGCTCATGTCGAGTGTCAGCGGGGCACTGCCGGGGCAAGTAGTGCGACCGTGACGGCAATTGACGCGCATGCAGAATTGAGCCTGGTCACCAACATCGAGCTTGCTGCAATCGGGTTGTTCAGTGTCACAGTTGAACTTCGCAACGACTCGCAGATGAAGTATCTACTGGACGAATTGTCGGTGACGTTGCCGTTGCCTGCTTCAGCCACGCATCTCACCACATTTCATGGAAGATGGTGTGGCGAGTTTCAAACCCAATCATTCGAGTGGCCACTCGGTGCGTGGGTTGCCGAAAACAGAACGGGTCGGACAAGCCATGAACAACCACCGTTTGTGTTGGCTCATGAATCGAACATGGGAGCTCACGATGGACAGTGTTGGGCAGCTCACCTTGCATGGAGTGGCAACCATGTCATTCGAGCCGAACGACAGGTGTACAACCGTCGCTATCTACAAGTCGGCGAATTGTTGAACCCCGGTGAAGTGTGTCTTGAGCCGGGCGACGTGTACGTGACACCAACGGTGATGGCTGTGTATTCATCATCTGGTGTGCAGAACGTTGCGCGAACATTCCAATCCCATGCGCGCGGCATCGTCGGGACGCTGTCTCCTCGGCCTGTCACATTGAACACATGGGAAGCGATGTATTTCGATCACTCGCCGTCGAAAGTGCTGGAGCTTGCAGACGTCGCAGCATCAGTTGGTGTCGAACGCTTCGTGTTGGATGATGGGTGGTTCAACGGGCGTCGTGATGATTCCGCTGGTCTTGGTGATTGGTATGTGGACACGAATGTGTACCCCGATGGTCTCGGCCCGATTGCAAAGGCAGTGACAGAAAAGGGCATGCAATTCGGATTGTGGTTCGAACCAGAGATGGTGAACCCCGACAGCGACGTGTATCGCGAACACCCCGAGTGGGTACTTGAACGCACGGGTTACGACCACGTTCTAGGACGTCGTCAATTGGTGCTTGATCTCACACGAACCGATGCGTACTCATACGTGCTCTCACGGCTCGACACTTTGTTGAGCGAATTGCCCATCGCTTATGTCAAGTGGGATATGAACAGGCCTCACATTGCAGCTGCAGATGAGTCGGGAACGGCGGCGACTCATCGCCAGACAATGGCGTTGTATTCATTGCTAGATGACGTTCGACGACTGCACCCGAATGTGGAGATCGAGTCGTGTTCCTCTGGTGGTGGGCGGATGGATTTCGAGGTGCTGCGTCGTGTCGAACGATTCTGGACGAGCGATACCAATGATCCGGTGCGACGTCAGGTCATTCAACATCACGCGTCGTTGTTCTTCCCGCCCGAAGTGCTCGGCTGTCACATTGGTGCTCCGGTTGCTCACACCACCAGCCGTGAGTCGTCTCTCAGTATGCGATGTGCGACGGCGTTCTTCGCCCATATGGGAATCGAGTGGAACATTGTCGATGCGACCGCTTCTGAACGAACCGATGTCGCGCATGTAGTTGCAGAGCACAAGGC
This sequence comes from Actinomycetota bacterium, assembly GCA_046093725.1. GTDB lineage: Bacteria > Actinomycetota > Acidimicrobiia > Acidimicrobiales > Ilumatobacteraceae > UBA2093. Next base: position 2,228 of record JBJTGC010000119.1, on the reverse strand, counting down.
ACTTCGTCACATGCTTCATCGTGGCGAGGTCTTGCTCACCGACTCAATGCGTGACACCCGTGCTGCCCGTCTCGTGCACGGCGTGGTGAGTCAAGACAAGCGGACGACGGTGCTCTCGTTTGCCCAACTTGACGATTATTCAGCCGACAGCACCGTGAGATTGTTCGGGCTCGATGCGAACCTCGTCTACACCGCGCGTCGCATCATCGTGGCCAGCGATGACCCGACAATCGAAAACGAATATGAGTGGTTGCGTTCTCTGTCACAGTCCGGCAAGTCATGGGCCACCGACGGCGCCAAGTTTCCGACACTGCCCATCGAATCGACAGTGCTGGTCGTGCTTGAAGGCTCGTAACATCTAAGGCGTGACATCCCCCATTTCGGCCGAAGACGTGGCCAAAGTCGCCCGCCTTGCCCGCCTCGACATCGCCGACTCTGACATCACCCACTTCACCGAGCAATTGGCAAAGGTGATGGATCATTTCCGCGATGTCGACGCGCTTGATCTGTCTGCGGTGCAGCCGATGACGCAGCCGTATCCATTGGTCAACGTGTTGCGAGCCGACGAAGAGCAGCCGTGTCTTGATCGTGACGAGGTGTTGGCCGCGGCACCGGCAGCTGAAGACGGCCGCTTTCGCGTCCCACCAATCATCGGGCTGGTGGAGTGATGGCAAACATCCCCGCGACAGCTGCAGGCATCGCCGATGCGGTGCAATCAAAAGAAGTGTCAGCAACCGAAGTGGTTGAGCATCATCTCAATGTCATCGCGCAACGCGACGGTGACATCAACGCATTCAATCTCGTCACTTCTGAACATGCGCGGGCCGCTGCACTGCGCATCGACAACGCCATCGCATCGGGTGCTGCTGTCGGCCCACTTGCGGGTGTCCCCATTGCCATCAAGGACAACATGTGCACACGTGGTATTCCCACCACATGTTCGTCGCACATCCTTGAAGGTTGGAAGCCGCCGTATGACGCGACTGTCATCACCACGCTCGGTGCCGCAGGTGCCGTCATGGTCGGCAAAACCAATCTCGACGAATTTGCGATGGGTTCGAGCACGGAGAACAGCGCGTTCGGTCCAACTCGCAACCCGCTCGACACATCGCGAGTGCCCGGCGGAAGTAGTGGAGGAAGTGCTGCTGCAGTAGCGGCTGGTTTTGCCCCCGTCAGTCTTGGAAGCGACACCGGTGGTTCTATTCGCCAACCCGCAGCACTCTGCGGAGTAATCGGCGTGAAGCCCACGTACGGTCGCGTTAGTCGCTACGGACTCGTTGCATTCGCCAGCAGCCTCGACCAAATCGGGCCGTTTGCCACCACAGTGGATGATGCAGCACTCATCACGGAAGTCATTGCGGGCCACGACCCCAAGGATTCAACATCGATTCCACAGCCAGTGCCGTCACTTCGCGCCGCAGCACGTGAAGGTGTGCAAGGCATGCGCATTGGTCGCGTGACAGATCTTCCTGAAGGAGCAGAACCGGAAGTTGCTGCACGGCTGAACGAAGCATTCGCTGCTCTCGAGAGCGCTGGTGCTCAAATCGTTGACGTCACGTTGCCTTCGCTGTCGTACGCGTTGACCGCGTACTACCTCATTGCTCCTGCCGAAGCGAGCAGCAACTTGGCTCGTTATGACGGTGTGCGTTACGGCATGCGCACTTCCGCCGCTGACACCAATGCCATGTATGGCGCCACTCGCGCAGCTGGCTTCGGTGATGAAGTCAAGCGACGCATCATGCTCGGCACATACGCATTGTCCGCGGGTTATTACGACGCGTACTACGGCAAAGCGTTGAAAGTGAGAAGGCTCATCTCTGACGACTTTGACCGCGCATACGCTCAGGCCGACGTGGTTCTCATGCCAACGTCGCCGATGGTGGCATTCCCGTTCGGCGACAAAGTCGATGATCCGATGTCCATGTACTTGTGTGACATCTACACAATTCCCACCAACCTCGCGGGTCATCCGGCCATGAGCGTGCCATTCGGAACCGGAGTTCACGGTTTGCCAGTCGGTGTGCAGGTTCTTGCACCAGCACTTGGCGAAGTCGCCATGTTCCGCGTTGGCGGGGCACTTGAGGCCGCCGGAGGTGCGCGATGAGCACACTGTTGCCTGAAGGTTGGGAACTCATTTGTGGCCTTGAAGTTCACGTCGAGCTCGCAACCAAAACCAAGTTGTTCAGCGGCTCGCCGAATCGATTCGGCGATGAGCCGAACACCAACAT
>JBJTGC010000118.1:0-2951 GCA_046093725.1 Actinomycetota bacterium | reverse complement strand
CATCCACCTCACTCGGAGTCGATTCAACATGGCGATCTGCAAGTCGCAACATTGCAGCAATCACATCGCTCGCCAAGGTTTCATCACCCAATCGAGTTGAGAGAGCCGCAATGTTCGTGAGTAGCCAAGGCGTGTCCCATGAAAGCGATGGTCGTCGACGTTGCGCGACAACGATGTCTTCGGCAATGCGCGACAGGCCAAGTGCCCAATCGTCATCCACCTCACCGAGTCGAAGCAACTCAATACGAGTATGTGGCGAAGCATCAACGCTCGTTTCGTTCAACAGCAGTTGCGTACGGAATTCGACAATCCGAGATGTCAGCGAATGCTCAGGAAGCAGCACTCTCGACGGAACCTCCGCAGCGGTCTCCCACCCTCGAACAACGGCTGGTGCTCGCGGTACATCATCTGGCAATTGACCTGTGTGTGGGCGCGAGTGAAGCAGCCCGACTCTCGTGGTTCCGCGGTGTCCCAGCGGCAGCGCGATGGAGCCAGTCGGCAAGTCAGTTCCAAGTGGCGGCGACGATGCAACTGACGTGAGCACGTCAGAGCGCGAGAACCCGACCACCACCGGAGACGGTGATTCGTTCTCGAATTCCCACATGGTCACTCCACCCATGTCTGCGGCACAGAACATTCGGACAGCAACGTCGCCTCCTGGTACTCGCACGCGAGTTTCCACCACCGGAGTTCCGGCGTACCACTTCTGTCGTGTGCTCGGTTCGCGCGAAGGGTCGTGCCACGTGTCGGCAGCTGCAATCTGCCATGACGTCGTTCCTGACCCATCAGAGGGGTGCAGCACTCCACTTGCATCGACACGAGCTCGCCACGTCGCGCCACGAACACCGATGTATTTTGCGTTGACGTCTACGGCAACCTGCGGCTGACGTCGCTTGAAGAAATTCTTCATCTTTGACTCACTCGAATTCCGACTTGGAACTGCGTGTCATCAGATTGATGAGCGCATCTGCAGCTGACACTCCGTCACGACACACGGACACGACTTGTTCAGTGATCGGCATCGACACTCCGTGGCGCGATGCCAGTTCGAGAACGGACGGACTGCTCTTCACTCCTTCAGCAACCATGCTCATCGACGAGGTGATCTGCTCGAGTGTCTCGCCTTTCCCCAAGCGCATACCGACAGACATATTTCGACTTTGCGTCGAGGAACACGTTGCGATGAGATCACCCATGCCAGCAAGGCCAGCGAGAGTGAGGGGCTTGGCTCCCATCGCCATCGCCAGCCGCGAAATTTCAGCGAGGCCGCGCGTGATGAGCGTTGCCAAAGTGTTTTCACCAAATCCCATTCCGCGAGCGATACCTGCTGCGATCGCGATGACGTTCTTCACCACGCCTGCAATTTCGCAACCGACAATGTCTGGGTTCGTGTACACGCGGAACATCGGTGTGGCAAACAGCGATTGCAAAGTCGCACCCATCGATGCGTCAGTGATTGCGATGACACTCGCGGCAGGTTGGCCACTTGCGATCTCTCGTGCGAGATTCGGACCCGTGAGCACGGCCGACGGATGATGCGGAAGCACCGATTGCACGACCTCTGTCATTCGAGCCAATGTCCCGGCTTCAAGGCCTTTGGACAGACTGACGATCGGCACGCCAGGTTGCACGTGCGCAGCTGCGTTGATGAGGACTTCTCGAAAACCGTGCGACGGAACCGCCATCACCACGACGTCAGCGGTTGCCACGCATTCCACCAGCGACGCAGTCGCGATGACGGATTCGTTGATCGGCAAGTCGCCGAGATACTCGGGGTTGCGGTGCGTCGAGTTGATGACATCAGCGGTCTCGGACCGACGTGCCCAGAGAATGGTGGGGGCATTGACCGCTGTGAGCGAGGCGACTGTGGTGCCCCAAGAACCAGCCCCGACGACACCCACGCGGAGTACACCCTCCGCCCTACCGGTCGATGACATGAGGACCAGTCGATGGCATGAGGTCAGGCTACGCCATCTCTCCGCACGCATTCGTAGGCTCGGTCTTCGTGCGAGTCGATCTAGTTGTGCCGGTGAAGGCATTCACTTTCGCCAAGGGACGCCTCGCAACAGTGCTCACAGACGACGAGCGTCGTGATCTCGCACGCACGTGCGCAGAGCGAGTCGTCGCAGCTGCCGGTGATTGGCGTGTGCACATCGTGTGTGACGATCCAGACGTCACGGCATGGGCACGGTCTCTCGGATGCGCGGTGGTTCGCCCCGATGACGCAGGGCTGAATGCCGCAGTCAATGCAGGTCGACTTGCCGCACGCAACGATGGTGCAGAACACATCGTCATCGCACATAGCGACCTACCACTCGTGCGCACGTTCACACACGTTGTGGCCCCGGGCATCATCACACTCGTCGCTGACCGGCACGGTGATGGAACAAACGTCATCGCCGTTCCGGCCGCATCCCCGTTTCGAACTTCTTACGGCCCAGGAAGTTTCTTGTCGCATCGCCGGCACTTGGAAGAGACCGGACTTGACTATCGCTGCATCGAAGATGCCACGCTCGCACTCGACCTCGACACCGCAGAGGACTTGGCGGAACTGAGATCACGGAGTGCAACATGAGCGCGAACGATCCTGGACAACCACCCCTCGAATTTCCTCGTGCGCGCTACGACGAATGGACTCGCAACATCTCGATACCTCACATCGCTCTCGCAATTGGCGCACACCCAGATGACGTGGAGTTTGGCTGTGGCGGCACTCTCGCCAAATGGGCTGCTGCAGGTGCAACGATTCACCATCTCGTACTCACCGATGGATCAAAAGGCACATGGGATGTCAGTGCAGACACAGCACTCTTGGTGCAACGCCGTCAAGCGGAACAACGTGAAGCAGCAACTCGACTAGGTGCAGCAGGCGAAGTGCGTTTCATCAGCGCCGTTGATGGTGAGCTTGCTCACAACCCAAAGATGGTCGATGCTGTCGCGCTGACCATTCG
>JBJTGC010000117.1:0-3619 GCA_046093725.1 Actinomycetota bacterium | reverse complement strand
GCTCAACTCGGACCACGCGATGCTGTGTGCATCCTCACCCATGATCCGAAGTTCGATGTGCCAGCAATCATCGGTGCACTGAATACACCAGTTGGCTATATCGGTGTCATGGGAAGTCGCAAGACGCACGCAAAACGCCTTGAGCGCCTCGCAGAAGCCGGGGTCACCGACGCTGCTGATCTTGAGCGTTTGATGTCACCAATTGGCCTCGATCTTGGTTCGCGCACTCCCGAGGAAACCGCCATCAGTATTTGTGCCGAGATCATTGCTCGACGCACGGGGCGAGTCGCACAGAGTCTTCGCGCAACAAGCGGCCCTATTCACTGACGTCGGCAGCTTCCTCTCGCGCCTTCTGCTCGGCCAGTGCTTCCCAATCCCACACACGCCACTCTTCAAGCTTCGTGGGGTCTGCCCACGACATGGTCGGCAACAGGTTGACACCCATGACACGTAAGCGAACCTTCTCGCCGCCATATGGTGCTTCGAGCGTGAGGAAATCTGTACCGAGATACATGCGAACATGCACCCGACGTCCCACGATGTCACCAGCTTTTGCTTCTTCTTGCTCGATTTGATTGCGTTTGTCGAGTTGTGATTTCGAGTATCGCGGCATCTTGATGCCCGCTGCTCGCCACGCGTACCACAACAAACCAGAACAGTCGATTGCTGTACCAGGGCTTTCGGAACCGTGTCGATATTTCACGCCGAGTTGTGTGAGGGCAGTCATCAGTGCCACTTGATGACGACGTGTCGTCTTCGACCACGCCCCTTCAAGCTTCACAGCAGACACTCCGGTTCGCTTCTCGATTGCATCGGCAACCATCGTTCGCATCACCGAGTACGCGACTGAAGTCTCACCATCTATACGCATGAGTGGCGTCAAAGCCCGAGCGGCCAACGCAGCAATGGGGTCAGATGTGCGCGGTGAAGGTTTGAGACCCTGAGGACGTTCTTTGACCTTGGGCACTTCGGCAGAAACTGCGTCGCTGGCCACCACAGGCGAGGCCACGGCGGCCAGTGTCAAAACGACAGCAAGTGCGGTGGCACATGACGCCTTGAGCGATCTGGGCCCACGTCGCTCGACACATCGCCACTTTCTCCCCACATCAGGCAGGCTATTAGACATGGCTTCGACTCCGAGACCCCATCTCCTGATTGCTGTGCTCGCGGCCGGAGAAGGAAACCGGTTCGATGGAGATGGCCACAAACTCCTCGCCAGTCTCCGTGGTGCACAAATTGTTCACCACGCTCTCTCAGCGGCGGTCACAGCCGACATCGGACCCGTCGTTGTCATCACTGGCGCTGTCGACATCACTGATGTGCCACCAGGTGTCGAGGTCGTCCACAACGACCAATGGCGAAGTGGTCAACGATCTTCTGTGCTAGCTGCACTTATTGAAGGCGAGCGCCGCGGTGTCGATGCCGTCGTCATCGGACTAGCCGATCAGCCGTTCATTGGAAGCGACGCCTGGCGTCGCGTCGGGTTGTCAGATGCACCACTTGCAATGGCTGACTTCGACGGCCAGCCATCTCCACCTGTGCGATTCGCGCGTGAGTTGTGGCACACCTTCAAGGAACTAGCCGGCGATCCAGACGAAGGTCTCAGAAGTCTCGTGCGCCTTCACCCTGAATTGGTGCGACGGATAGCCTGCGAAGGCTCCCCCGCAGACATCGACACCATGGAGGATCTCTCCCAATGGACCTGAATCATCAATTCGAAGTACCCGTGCCCGTTGAAGAGGCATGGAAGATCCTCACCGATGTCGAACGAATTGCCCCGTGCCTACCTGGTGCCGAGTTACAGGAAGTCGAAGGCGACACCTATCGCGGTGTCGTGAAGGTGAAAGTTGGACCCATTCAGGCCCAGTTCAAGGGTCAGGCAAGTTTCGTCGAACGCGACGACACCGCACACAAGGCAGTGTTGAAGGGCGAGGGTCGTGACACCGGCGGCAAAGGAAATGCTTCTGCGGTCATCACGGCGCAATTGTCTGCTTTGTCGCCAACGAATACCGAGTGCAAAGTGCACACTGACTTGTCAATCACCGGCAAGGTTGCACAATTCGGACGCGGCGCGATGGCAGACATCTCTGAGAAAATCCTCGCGCAGTTCGTTGTCAACCTGAATGAACTGATTGCTACCCAACCAGCAAGTTCGACTGCTGTCACAGAAGCAACGACACCTGCTGCTGCACCAGTTTCAAGTGACGGTGTGCGCAAGATTGACGGCCCGGAAGCAAAGCCAATTGACTTGCTCGACGCTGCAGGCGCTCCAATTCTGAAGCGAGCTCTGCCAGTTGTCGTTGTCGTCGCTGCTGTCGTCATCTGGCTGATCGCTCGATAGGCGACAATGTCGCGTCCGGCCTTGGGCACCGTGCCGACGCCTGACGAACGCATCACTGTCGAACGCCTACTTGGTCGTCGACCACAAGGTGCCTATCGCATCGTCGTGCGCTCACGAAATGGTGATCCTGTCGTGTTGCGCAATGCCCCACTACTCGACGACGGGACACCGATGCCCACGCTGTATTGGCTCATCGGACCTGATGAGATCAGAGAGGTCGGAGCCGTAGAGGCAGACGGAGGCGTCAACCGCGTGGAGGAACTCATCGGCCTTGAAGACATCGACCGAGTCCACCGCGAGTATGAGCGCATCCGCGACATCGACATTCCTGAACAACACTCAGGCCCACGGCCCAGCGGTGGTGTGGGTGGAACTCGGCGCGGCGTGAAGTGTTTGCATGCTCACTTTGCCTGGTGGCTCGCAGGTGGCGATGACCCCGTCGGTGCGTGGGTGGACGAGCAGTGTCGGTTACGTGGTGCCACATTGGCAGAGAGAGTCACGTCGTGACTTCCGCTGCTACTACGAATGGGACAGAGCGCCGCGTGGCGGTCATCGATGTCGGCACGAACTCGGTCAACATGTTGGTGCGCGACCGTCAAGGCGACATTCTGCGCCGTTTTGCGACACCACGTCTTGGAGAAGGTGTTGCTCGCACTCACCTCTTGGCAGCTGAGGCGCAAGCTCGAGCAATCGATGTGCTGCAGGAGTACATGAATGACATCGCGGAAGCCGATGTGAGCCAGGTGCGCATCATCGGCACGTCAGCCTGTCGTCGTGCCGCAAACATCGACCAGTTTGCGGCCATGGTTCGTGAAGCCACAAACGTTGATCTTGACATCGTGGATGAACACACTGAAGCAAAGTTGTCGTTTCGCGGAGCCCTCACCGGGCTCTCATTGAACAGCGCTCATGGTGCCGAACGCATACTGGGTTCCAGATTGGCGCTCGCGCTCGCGCAGTGAACAGCGGGCTGCGAACACATCGCGGTCTCGTTCGGGGTCTGGGTGAAAGGGCTGCCGAAGGGGTTCCCACTTGGTGAGCCATTCGACATTTCGGAGGCGCACTGAACTCCATTGGTCAAAATCCTGAGCAACGAGCGGCCTCAACATGAGTCGGCGCGAATACAAACGCAAACCAGTTCGTGATGTGCGTGCGGGATGTTCCAGGGTCATTGCCGCTCCAGCATTTCTGCGGCTGCACCATCAAGAAGATTGCGTGTCGACACGACGAGTGAATCTAGGCGTAATCGACGCATGATGCCGACAAGTACGCAACACC
>JBJTGC010000116.1:0-5789 GCA_046093725.1 Actinomycetota bacterium | reverse complement strand
TGTCCGCTCATTCCGGTCGGCGTGGTCGGAACGCGAGAGATTCAACCGCCAGACAAGGTCATGCCGAAGTTTTTCCACGAGTGCACAATTCGCATCGGGCGGCCAATCGACGTGTCTCGTTATCTCGATCGCTCAGAAGACCACATGGTGCTGCGAGAGCTCACCGATGAAGTTATGTTCGAAATTCGTGAGCTCACCGTACATCAGTCCCGCAACGTGTACGACACTAATAAGTCAGAGTCCATCGAGACGGCCCGTGCCGTTGTGCCTGGGCAAGACAACGATGCATCATCGGGAAGCGACCCGCTTGCCCGAGATGCGCGTCAAATGCAACCCACTGCCTGAAGCCACAATCCGTAGACTGCATCTCGCATGTCGCAGATTTCAGTCTTGCTTCCCGACGGTTCGTCGCGTTCGTTGCCGGCAGGGTCGACCCTGCTTGACGTAGCGACATCAATAGGTCCTCGACTCGCCAAGGCGGCCATCACCGGCATTATCAATGGTGCTGAAGCGGATCTGTCGTCGACAGTTGCAGACGGCGACTCGGTTGCACTCATCACTGCAGACTCAGATGCCGGTCGGCATGTGCTGCGTCATTCAACGGCACATGTTCTGGCGCAAGCAGTGTTGCAGCTGTTTCCTGGTGCGCACTTCAGTATCGGCCCCGCCATCGAAGACGGCTTCTATTACGACTTCGCCCTTCCGGGTAATCGTACGTTCAGCGAAGAAGACTTGTCGGCAATCGAAGCGCGCATGCGCGACATTGTCGCCGCGGACCAACCTTTCATCCGTTCGGAAGTCGATGTTGATCAAGCCTTGTCCCTCTTTTCGGGTCAGCCGTACAAGTGCGAAATCATCGAGAGAGTTCGAGGCGGAGCGGCAGATGGTGCAGACACTGGGGAAGTTGGTGGTGGTGACACCATCAGCGTGTATCGAAACTCTGATGACTTTGTTGACTTGTGTCGTGGGCCGCATGTGCCGTCTACGAGCAAACTTGGACATTTCGCCCTGATGAAGGTGGCCGGCGCTTACTGGCGTGGCAATGAAAAGGGCCCGATGTTGCAGCGCATCTACGGCACGGCGTGGGAGAACGCTGTGGCGTTGAAAGATCATCTCACGAGGCTTGAGGAGGCAGCCAAGCGCGATCATCGCAGGCTCGCGACCGAGCTCGACCTGTTGTCCTTCCCAACTGAACTTGGTGGTGGTCTTGCTGTGTGGCATCCGAAAGGTGCCATTGTGCGCAAACTGATGGAGGACTACAGCCGACTTCGTCATCAGCAAGGTGACTATCAATTCGTCTACACGCCGCATCTTGCCAATGCGAACCTCTTTGACACGTCTGGCCATCTTGGTTGGTACGCCGACGGCATGTACCCGCCGATGGAGATGGACAACGGCGTGTACTACATGAAGCCGATGAACTGCCCGATGCACTGCCTCATCTTCCGCAGTCGTCAGCGCAGTTACCGAGAACTTCCACTTCGCCTCTTTGAGTTGGGCACGGTGTATCGATATGAACGTGCCGGAACACTGCATGGCCTTCTGCGCATTCGTGGCTTTACTCAGGACGACAGCCACATCTATTGCACGGAAGAACAGTTGTCTGACGAAATCACATCACTGCTGGACTTTGTCATCTCTGTGTTACGACGCTTTGGTTTCGAGGACTTCGAATTCAACTTGTCGACTCGTGACCCACAGAAATCGGTCGGTAGTGATGAAATCTGGGAGAAGGCCACGGTCGCATTGAGGGAAGCGATGAACCGGCATGGTGTCGAATACAAGGTCAAGGAAGGCGATGCAGCGTTCTACGGGCCGAAGATCGACATCGATGTTCGCGACGCCATCGGACGCAAATGGCAATTGAGCACCATTCAGAGTTACTTCAACTTGCCTGAACGTTTTGAACTTGAGTACGTCGGCTCTGATTCACAGCGACATCGCCCCATCATGTTGCATCGTGCTCTGTTTGGCTCAGTGGAACGCTTTTTTGGAGTCTTGCTTGAGCACTATGCGGGGGCGTTCCCCACATGGTTGGCTCCGATCCAGGTGCGCGTGCTTCCGGTGGCTGCTTCACACGAGCAGTACGCACAAGACGTTGTCGAACGGCTCGTTGCAGGCGGTTATCGCGTCGACAAGGCAGCCGCGGATGACCAACTAGGCAAGCGCATCCGAACAGCCAAAGTCGAGAAGATTCCTTACGTATTGGTTGTGGGTGATGATGACGTTGCTGGAGGCACGGTCGGCGTGAATCCTCGCGGTGGGGAAGTGGAACGGGGAGTCACCGTCGATGATTTCATCCAGCGGCTCGCCTCTGATGTTGCTGCGGCATCGCAAGACTGAGGCGATTCCTACCTATGAGTCTTGAGCAACTGTGGAACGGCTGGCGTGCTGAATACATCCGCGGAGCGGTTGAAGGTTCGGCGTCGGGTGCCTCAGTTTTCACCAGCATCTTGCATTCGGGACTGAGTGACGAGGATTCCCACATTGTCCGGCGGGGTGCGTTCACCTTCGCGATCATGAACGCGTTTCCGTATGCCTCGGGTCATGTCTTGGTCTTGCCCTATCGCGAGGTTGCCAATCTTGAGGATTTGACTGTCGAAGAGGCCGCAGAACTGTGGGCACTGGTCACGGATGCGACTCTTGCACTTCGAACATCTCACGCTCCACACGCCATCAATGTAGGAATCAATCTTGGGCCAGCTGCTGGCGGAAGCGTGTCGCAACATTTACATGTGCATGTAGTTCCCCGTTGGGACGGAGATACGAATTTCATGACGGTGATTGCCAACACTCGCACGCTCCCAGAGGCACTCGAAGAATCAGCGAAACGTATCCGCAAGGCATGGCCTGATGGGCAACGCAAGAGGTAAAGGCATGGCTACTGACGACATCCAAGATGAACTTCCAGACGATCTGAACGCAGTTGACTTCGTCGGTGCATACAAGTTCCCTGACAACAGCAGACGACGTATACCCGGTTACATGTATCTCGCCCTTTCGGCTATGTGCGTGGTCGTTTATGTTGCGGCACACGGAGACACGCCTTTGGTCAACGATGGTTATGTGCTCGCAGCATTGATACTCGGCATCGTTGGTCTGTACAGCCTGCTGAGTGGATGGCGAATGTCTGTTGACGAGAAAGACGCTCTAGAGCGCGCAACTCGCGCCGTTGGTTTTGCTGTTGGGCATGCATCGGCCCAGCAAGTGTGGCGAGGCCTGCGCAGTCGACCAACGTGGCGCATGTTTTGTTACAGCTCGGAAGATCCCCCCGCTCGTCGGGGTTTGGTGCTCATTGATGCAGTCGATGGTCGTGTCGTTGAGTGTCTCGTCGAAGCCAATCCGGACACCGACAACAGCATCTCCGACGCATCAAGTAACAGACCCGAGTAGCGTTCCGACAATGTTCGACAGGCGCTTTCGCACACCAATCGAAAAGGCGGTGCGCCCTGTCGGCGTCTTCCTCCGTCGAATCGGAATGTCACCGGATCACCTCACCATTCTCGGTGTAGTCATTTCATGTGGAGCAGCTGTAGCAATTGGCGCAGGCGCCACGCGAGGCGGGTTGGTGCTCGTCATTCTTGCTGCTCTACCCGACATGCTTGACGGAGCTGTGGCCAAGGCGGGTAACGACGCGAGTCAGCGCGGTAGTTATTTCGATTCGGTGATGGACCGTCTCACCGATGCCATTTTGATGGGTGGTGTTGCGTGGTACTTCGGAAGCGAATACGGAGCACATGCTGCAGTTTTGCCATTCGCAGTGCAGTCCATGTCGTCGCTCATCTCGTATCAACGTGCCAAGGCGGAGGCACTCGGACTCAATGCCAAGGGCGGACTGATGGAGCGCGCCGAACGCATCGTTCTGCTCTGTGTCGGACTTTTGTTCGACACACTCTTCTTGCCCATCATGTGGCTGATGCTCGCACTCACGACACTCACAGTTGTTCAGCGTTTTCTGATGGTGTGGCAACAGGCTGAGGTCTCGAATTCAACTCAAGCGAAGCGTGACGAACGATCACGTCGCAGAGTTCAACGCCAGGAACGGTTCAGCTCGCGAGCAACACGGCGCCACACTTCGAGGCGTATGTCGGCACGTGGTGGGAGAAATGGCTCAACACGACACTGACCGAAAGCGCACCTTGGGCGGAGCAGCAACGGTCGGTGGCTACAGAATCGGATCACTCGTTGCGCGTTTGACACCCGCGTTTGTCGCGCAGAACACTTCGGCACTTCTTGCACCGACGGTTGCATTGTCGCTTCGCGACAAGCGAGCCATGTTCGAGCGTCATTTAACGCGAGTGGTTCCCGGTGTCGGTGGTCTGCAGCGTCGTCGAATGGCTCAGCAGGCATTCGATAGTTACATGCGGTATTACCTCGAGAGTTTCAGATTGCCTGATCTCTCACCTCGCTACGTCGACAAGATGTTCAGCGTTGACGGCTTCGCCAATATCGAGTCGGCACTTGAGAGAGGCAAGGGTGTCATTCTCGCTTTGCCTCATCTCGGTGGCTGGGAGTGGGCCGGACGGTGGATGGCAGACCGTGGGCACAAGTTGACCGTGGTTGTTGAGGCCTTGGAACCGCCCGAGTTGTTCGACTGGTTCACCAATCTGCGTAGTGAATTGGGCATGAATGTGGTTCCGTTGGGTCCGTCTGCTGCACCAAGTGTGTTGTCAGCGTTGAGGGCGAATGAGATCGTCTGTCTCCTCTGTGATCGCGACATTCAAGGTGGAGGTATTCCCGTCGAGTTCTTCGGTGAGCGCACGACACTTCCCGCTGGTCCGGCGATGCTCGGTTTGCGCGCGGGGGCTGCAGTGCTGCCGACAGCGGTGTACTTCACCAAGCGCACAGACGGGCATCATGCAGTGGTGACGGAAGGCCTTGACATGTCGCGAGGCGATTCTCTTCGCGCCGATGTCAGTCGGATCACTCAAGACTTAGCCACGCAGCTTGAAAAACTCATTCAGCGTGCACCTGAACAATGGCATCTGTTCCAACCCAACTGGCCCTCTGACCCTGGGTATCCCCACATCGTTGATCAGGAATAGGCGTCGAAGAGTTCTCCGATTGCTTTCACCTGGCCGCCGCTCGTCGAAGACATGACTGCGATCGGAGTGACACCTTCATCGAACCATGCTTCTAGTCCTTCGCGCACGAATGATGCGCTTCCGCCGAGGGTGCAATCGTGCAGCCACTTGTCGCTCATTGCGGCAAGCACGGCATCTTTGTCGCCCGCCACGAGTGCAGTTTCGATGCTGTCCATCTCTTCCATGTACCCGGCGCTACGCCAGTAGTTGCGGTAATTCGGCAGGATGACGTAACCCATCAAAGTCCGCCTGTTGACTGCGTCGGCAGCGTGACGGTCGTCGTCGATAACAGTTGGAATCATGTTTGAAAGAAACATCGACGATGCCCGGTGTGATTCGAGTGATGCAAGTTGCGTTGCCATGTGGCTGCGCGATGCGTTGGCCCAGATTGCTCCGTCAGCGACACGCGAAGCAAGTGACAACATTTTGTCTCGAAGAGTCGCGAGGTACACAGGGGGTAGGGCACCAGATGACTTTTCATTTGCTTTCATTGCCGCGACGTAGGTTTCGATATCGGCCAGTGGCTTGCCGGTGCTCACATTCAGTCGCTTGACGACAGGACCGTGACTCACTCCCAACCCGAGCGCGAAGCGACCATCAGAGACCTCGTTGATGTGGGCCGCGATGTTGCCTGTCTCGACTGGGTGGCTGTAATAGATGGGTTGGATCGATGTCCAGAATCGAATTTTGTGCGTCGAATGCGCG
>JBJTGC010000115.1:0-2549 GCA_046093725.1 Actinomycetota bacterium | reverse complement strand
AGTCGCCTTCACCAGAGAGTCGATGAACACTCACCGCAAGGCCATGCCGGTCTGCCTGAAAACGATGACGTAGGCGTGGTTGCACGACTCGTTGACCTCGTTCGACTTCGTTCAAGAGTCGGTGAACATCAGCAACGACATCGTCATCTACCTCGCGCACGTGAACACTGAGAACAGCCGCAAGAAGCACGCCTCCGAAACCAGGCCCGGGGTCACCGGGTAAGTGCATCAAGCCGAGTGCGAGACGCCGAGTCGGAGCGATAGGCCGCGAATGCCACACTTCAAACTCGGCCAAAATCACAGGGAAAAACTACCGAGCGCCCGGTTCTGTCGAGAGATTGAGCCCATATTCGGCAAGAAATTCACACGTCACCGCATACTCATGATCAATCGCATCTGGGTTCGAAAAGCCGTGACCTTCACCTGTCATCACTTCAAGTCGAATGACGCCACCAGCTGACTCAACGGCATCATGCAATGCAAGTGACTGCTCGAGCGGCACCACCTTGTCCTCAGTTCCGTGAAACACAAGCAAAGGAACACTTGCGACATTTGTTGCATGCCGTAGCGGCGATCTTTCAGTAAGAACTTCATCGTCAACTGATGTCGCCCCCACCAACAGTGGAACGTGATGGGTTTCGAAAGGGTCGTCGCCATGGGCAAGTGCCAACAGGTCGACAACCGGATAGCTGACGACTGCGGCACCTGCCACGGCCGGTCTCTGCGCCAACATGGCGAGCACGGTCAAGCCACCTGCACTTCCACCCATCAACACTGTTCGGCGAGTTGTGTAGTTACCAGTGGAACACAAGTGATCGAGTACCGCGAGCGCATCGACCGCATCACGGTCTCCCCAACCACCATTCAAAGAATCGAGGAAGGCACGACCGTGACCGGAGGACCCGCGATGGTCTATGACCGCAATGTCAAATCCACGCGAGAGCCAAAAGTTAAGGCGCGGTCGAAATGTCACTTGCCATTGATCATTCGGGCCGCCGTGTATCCAGCAGATGAGAGCACCAGAGGTTCGGGGCGATTCATACAGGCGAAAGGGAATGTCACCATGCGCTGTTTGGCATCGATCAATTGTTGGCTCAACAAGCCATTGTGCGATGTCAGTAGCACGCCACCGGTCACCATCAGGATCACTCAGAATGGTTCGCTGTGACTTCCACTCCTCGGGTGCCAGCGACAAATGACTGACGTCGTAGGCCACCATCTGTTGCGGTGTCCGCGCTCCGCTGCGCACGGCAACAATCGTGTCACCGACCCAGCTCACACATCCGTGCACACCATTTCCAAGTCGCGTGACCTCGCCAGTCGACAGGTTCACAACGTTGAGCGAGCCAAATCCGTTTTCATTTCGAGTGAATGCAATGTGACTGTGCTCTGAATTGAAACACCAGGTTCGAGCACCGGGGCCCCACGCTGCCGGCGCATGGTCGAAACTCTCTTCAAGTGCAAACAATTCACTGCCGTCCTCATTGACGACACTCATATTTGAGTAGCCACTGCGGTCCGAGATGACGCCAAGAATGCGCCCGTCGGCACTCGACCGAGCCTGTTGATGACTCACAGTGGTCAATGACACAACGGACTCACGACGCGCGTTGACCACTGCGCTCTCCGTCCACGGCATCTGCGGTCGGTCCCATGCCGTAAATGTGGGTACTCCGTTCCACCAGGTCGGATCAAACACAAAGTCACTGTGGTCATAGATGCATCGTGCATCGATTCCGTTCGAATCACACAGCCACACCTCTCGCCAGTTAGCAATAACGACAAACGACTGGCCATCTGGTGCCCATGCCGGTGTCGACCATGACTTGCCCCCCGGTACGGGGACCTCGAGTACCCCAGTGAGAACAAGATCGTTGTTCACCGTCGCAATGATCGGAGCACCTACGCGCGTGATGACCACGCATCGATCGCCTGCGATGTTCCACGCGTGCACGCCACCTGACAACTCATACCCGGCGGCCGGTTCTGGATCAACAAGGAGTTCATGGGCGGATGAACCATCCACCGCCCACATCCACAGAGAATGTCGGCGAACACCGTTCTCGACGGTGGTGAGAATGGCACTCGCCCACCGCCCGCTCGGATGCATCAGCGAGTCGGTGACCTGAGAACCCTTTTGCACGAATGAACGAGGAATCGGCAATGCACTCGGACCCGGCAACACATGGGCAGGCTAGTTGCGGCACTACGGTTCTAGTCATGACGACTGAGCGCCCTGACCGCAACCTTGCCCTTGAACTAGTCCGTGTCACCGAGTCCGCTGCAATGGCAGAGTCACGCTGTGTTGGCCGTGGTGACAAGAACGGTGCTGATGGTGCCGCTGTCGATGCGATGCGCACTGTTCTGTCGACAGTTCCGATGACGGGCATCGTCGTGATTGGAGAGGGCGAAAAGGACGACGCGCCGATGTTGTTCAACGGTGAAATCGTCGGTGACGGTTCGAAACCAGACACTGACGTGGCCGTCGATCCCATCGATGGAACCACTCTCACATCACTCGGTCGCGGCAATGCGCTTGCGGTCATCGC
>JBJTGC010000114.1:0-4294 GCA_046093725.1 Actinomycetota bacterium | reverse complement strand
GTCGACCAACACTGCTCTGACCACTGAGACAAGTGCATTCAGTCTCCCTGGTCCGATGGAGGTGCCAACTGCGTCGCTCATCACCGACTCGAGCTGATGAACCTCATCGAACACGACAACTTCGTGTTCTGGCAACACTGCACCGTCACTCGCGATGTCGAGGCCATAGAGGTGAAGATTTACGACGATGATGTCGGAAGCTGCAGCACGATGTCGTGCGGCTTCGGCAAGACACTCGTTGCCTCGCGGACAGCGTCGCGCGCCAGGGCACTCTTCACTAGAGACCGTGAATTGACGTCGTGTCTCATCGGTAAGTCGCCCTGGAAACTCCTCGATGTCGCCGGTTTCACTCGACGGAAGCCATTCCTTCACTTTTAGCGCTGTCTTCTTCGTTCGCTCATCGTCACCGAAATCAAGCTGCGAATCCGGGTTCAGTTGCTCATCAAGTCGCTGAAGGCACACGTAGTTGCTGCGACCCTTCAGGACAGTCCACGTGAATGCCCCAGGAAATTCTTCTGCCACTAGGGGAAGGTCTTTGGCATTCAACTGATCCTGCAGTGCTTTGGTGGCGGTGGCAATGACGGTTCGTTTGCCGTTCAGCGCGACCGGAACGATGTATCCGAGCGACTTGCCGGTACCGGTGCCTGCTTGCACAACCACATGACGACCTTTGTCGAGTGCCTGTGCCACCTCTGCCACCATGTCGACTTGCCCTTGCCGCTCTTCGGCGGCAGGTAGTCGAGAAGTGATGCGACGCAGTGCCGCGATTGCCTCAGTTGCTGCGGACAAGTTTCAGAGCTCGGTCAAGTTCGTCGGAGTCAAAGTCCGGCCACGTCTTTTCTGTGAAGTACACAGCTGCACCGTTGATTTGCCAGAGAAGAAAATTGGAGATTCGCGTTTCGCCGGAAGTGCGCACCAGCACATCGACAGGTGGAAGCTCGGGTGCGTACAACTGTTGGTCGATGCTTTCAGAATCGATGGGAGAGTTGGTGGCGACGCATGCTTGGGCGGCTCGTACAAGTTCTGCACGACTGCCATAGTCGAACGCAACTGTCACGACGAGCCCGGTGTTGTGTTCGGTGTCAGCCATTGCCTTGCGTATCGCTCGTTGCACGTACACCGGAGTACGTGCTCCGGCCTCGTCGAATGGGCGACCGATCCAGTTGATGCGTGCATTGTTCTCATTCATTTCGTCAATGCGACCGAAGAGCTTGCGGTGGAGCCCGAGAATGTGACGCACCTCGGCACGAGGTCGTACCCAGTTCTCTGTGGAGAAACCAAACACTGTCAGCCAACCAATATTTCGTTGCGCCGCGGCTCTGACGACAGCAGCAAGGGCTTCCTCGCCTGCAGTATGGCCAGCAGTTCGAGGCAAACCGCGCCGCTTGGCCCATCGTCCGGTCCCGTCCATGATGCAAGCAATGTGCACCGGTCGTTGGCTCATGTGGCCCTCGGTATTGGTGGAAAGTGCATCTGTCACGGCGATGTCACCCTAGTGACTGGTGCTTGGTGAGAGAATCCACCTATGTCGCCGAATCCGACGAGTCGTCCATTGCACGACGATCGAGACGATGGGGACTTGGGGCATGTTGTGGTGGCAGGGGGAACGCCGCGTGAATGGCTTGCCTTTGGTGCGGCCGAGTGGAGAGAACGAGTTGATGCACTGACTGCAGGTGTGTCGCGCGCCGGTACGCGGTGGATCACGTTGTATCCCTTTGGCGGGGAGTCGCTGGCTTCGAGTGAGATACGTCAGATGGATGACTCGTTGTCGACTTTGGGAAAGATCAAGAACATCGGTGACAGTCGGCATCCGCGCTGGATCATTGAGGCTGACGATGGTCTCAGCATTTGCATCGAACCTGAACCTGATGGTCGACGTCGCTTCGCGCGTGTCTTAAACGTGCTGAAAGCACAGCAGCACGCCGAGCCCCTCGACGAGGCTTCTATTGCGAATGCCGTGTTAACTCCGAGTCCACGCGAACCAGATTTGGTAGTGGTTCTTGGTCCGCCGACGCGACTACCGACGTCACTGGTGTGGGAGTTGGCCTACAGCGAGCTTGTGTTCTTAGACCTCGGTTGGACGAATGTGACTTCAGCAGATTTGGAATTGGCTGTTGATGACTTCACCCGCCGGAACCGGCGATTTGGTGGTCTTGACTCCTGATGACTTTGAACATGACGACTTTGAAATGGTGAAGAGCTATCGCGACGAAGCAGTCGTACTTCGTTCGTACAAATTTGGCGAAGCAGACAGAGTGGTGGTGTTACTCACTCGCGATCATGGAAAGGTGCGTGCCGTCGCAAAGGGCGTGCGCAAGGGAAAGTCTCGCTTCGGGGGGCGACTCGAGCCGCTCAGCACGGTCGATATCCAACTTCATCTTGGTCGATCGCTTGACACCATTCAGCAAGTGGAACTCGTGCACACGCACACGAAGTTACGAACCGATTTTGCTCGTTTGGGCCAGGGCCTATCCATGGCGGAGGCCATCGACACGCTGACCCCGGACCGTGAGCCGGTGGAACATCTCTATGAATTGCTCTCTCGTGCACTCGTCGAATTGAACCGACAACAGTCACCGCTTCTGCTGGGCGCCTTTTATTTGAAAGTGCTCGCCGCCGATGGTGCGGGACCTGTACTCGATTCATGTGCACGTTGTGATGAGCAGGCCGAGTTGGTCGCCTTCGACTTTGTCGAGGGTGGAGCACTTTGCGGTCAGTGTCGTGCTGGTACCCCGGTGTCTTTTGCAGCGTTGGAACTCATGCGTCGCATTCTTGGTGGGGCGTTGGCGCAGGCTCTCGAGACAGACGATTCTCCCGTGGTGAGTGAAGTAAACGCACTTGCTCGGCGTGCCATGGAGTTTCACCTCGAACGGCGACTAAAGAGCATCGGTGTGTTCGACCGCCACTTGTAGGCTGACCAGACCATGCCGGCACAAGATCTCGATCAAATCGTCAACCTCTGCAAGCGTCGCGGTTTCGTGTACCCGAGCGCGGAGATCTACGGCGGTTTCCGCTCGTCCTATGACTACGGCCCGCTCGGTTCGCTCATGCTGCGCAATGTCAAAGATGCATGGGTGCGCACCATGGTGCAAATGCGTGACGACACGGTGCTCATCGATGCCGCCATTCTTGGTCCACCACAGGTGTTCGAAGCCAGCGGTCACTTGGCGAACTTCAGTGACCCACTCGTGGACTGCACTGTGTGCAAGCGTCGCTTTAGGCAAGACCATTTAGACACGCGCGACTGTCCGCAGTCGATGAAGGGTTGCCAATTCACTGAAGCAAGAGCATTCAACTTGATGTTCAAGACCCATGCCGGCCCCATCGAGGGCGCGGGGGCTGAGGTGTACCTTCGTCCAGAGACTGCCCAAGGCATGTTCGTGAATTTCATGAATGTGTTGCAGACGAGTCGTAAGCGGCCACCATTTGGTATCGCACAAGTGGGCAAGAGCTTCCGTAACGAGATCACGCCGGGCAACTTCATCTTCCGTACTCGCGAGTTCGAACAAATGGAACTCGAATTTTTCGTACCTCCGGCTGAAGGACCGCAGTGGTATGAGTATTGGTGCAAAGAGCGTCTCGACTGGTACGTCAATCTCGGCATTCCACGCGAGATGCTCCGCATCAGAGCCCACGACGCCGACGAGTTATCCCACTATTCCGCGGGTACCAGCGACGTCGAATTCCTCTTCCCGTGGGGCTGGGGCGAACTCGAAGGCATTGCCCAGCGCACCGACTTTGACCTCTCGCAACACGCGTCACACAGCGGACAGAAGCTCGACTTCTTCGACCAAGCGACGAACGAGCGCTATGTGCCCTACGTGGTGGAGCCAGCCGCCGGCGCCAATCGCACCATGGCCGCGTTCCTCTTGGCGGCCTACGACGAAGATGTGGTGAATGACGAACCGCGCACTGTGCTGCGGTTGCACCCGCGGTTGGCGCCGTACAAGGTGGCGGTGTTGCCGTTGTCCAAAAAGGACACGTTGTCGCCACTTGCACGCGACATCTTTCAGCAGCTCTCGCGTCGGTGGATGTGTGAATACGACGAAACTCAGGCGATCGGTCGGCGCTATCGCCGACAGGACGAAATCGGCACGCCGTTGTGCGTGACGGTCGATTTTGACTCGCTCGAAGACAACGCTGTCACTATTCGTGACCGTGATTCAACGGAGCAGGTGCGAGTTCCCATTGCCGATCTCGAGACAGAAGTGGCCGGTCGTCTCGGCTTGTAATCATCTGGTCGAGCGCAGTCATCTCGACTTCGAGGAGACAACCACACGGTGTAGTTTCAGAG
>JBJTGC010000113.1:0-3650 GCA_046093725.1 Actinomycetota bacterium | reverse complement strand
GCAACACCGTTGTCTTCATTGTGTTTTTAAACATGATTCCCCTTTCGCATCGTTGTACGGACAACGAACTTGCGCACTTCCTCGACCCACAGGATCGAACTTGCGACTGCGACGCAGACCAGCCACTGAGACAATGAGATGTCCGTGGTTTCGAAGAGAGACTGCATGAAGCCGACGTGGGTGACCGCAATCTGCAGAAGGATGACTCCTCCAAGTGAGATCCAGAGCCACTTGTTACTGAAAGTTGCTCTCGTGAAAGCAGAGCGAACATCGCTTCTCGCGTTCAGAATGTTGAAGAACTGGAACAACACGAAGGTGTTGAAAGCCATAGTCCCTGCAACGGTTGCAATTCCAGCAGCTTGGGCCTCACCTGGAGCCCAGATGAGAACGAGCAGTGTTCCGACTGCCATTGTGACTGCGGCTAATCCGACAGCAAACCAGCGCCGTTTAGTGAGGATGCGTTCGGTGGGCGGCCGAGGAGAGCGCTTCATGATGTCGTCATCGCCCGGATCCACGCCAAGTGCCATTGCAGGAGGGCCGTCCATGATGATGTTGACCCACAAGATCGCGATTGCTGTGAATGGCTTCCGTCCCGCGATGTTCAGCGCAGAAGCAAGAAGGAAGATGGTGGCGAATCCGAGAGTCGTGCTCAATTGGAAGCGCACGAACTTCACGATGTTGTCGTAAAGCACGCGACCCTCTCTGACGGCCCGGATGATGGTTGCGAAGTTGTCGTCGGTGAGCACCATCGTGGATGCTTCCTTCGTCACTTCGGTTCCTGTGATGCCCATCGCAACACCCATGTCTGCCTTCTTCAGTGCCGGAGCATCGTTTACCCCGTCGCCTGTCATGGCCACGACGTGTCCTTTGCGTTGAAGTGCATTCACGAGTCGAATCTTGTGTTCCGGCGCGACGCGAGCAAAGACTGAGACTTCGTCGATTCGCTGGTCAAGCTCGTCATCGTCCATCTGATCTAGTTGCGCACCGGTGATGGCGTGAACATTGCCGCTTGTTGTTAGGCCAAGCTCGCGACCAATCGCAGCAGCTGTCACGGCGTGGTCGCCGGTAATCATCTTCACGTCAATGCCGGCGCTTCTTGCTTCGCTGATTGCGTCACGTGCTTCTGGTCGAGGTGGATCCATGATGCCGATGAGTGCGAGAAGCGTGAGGTCGTGTACGAGGTCTGCGGGGTTGCCGCCATTGTCGACAAATTCGTGCCAGTCGGCACTCGTGAACACTCGTTCCGCAACTGCAAGAACTCGCAGGCCACGGTCAGCAAGATTGTCATTGTGCGTCATCAACTCGTGGCGAAGAAGTTCTATGTCTTGGGCTGCACCAGTTACTCCGATTGCCTGCGTTGACCGCGCCATCAGCACATCCGGCGCGCCCTTCACATACATACGGATCATCGACTCACCACGGTCGTTCGGAATCGAGTGGAACGTCGCCATGTACTTGGTGGAGGAATCGAATGGCACTTCAGCAATTCGTGGATGTCGTTGGCGTACACCGTTGACAGGAATCCCGCCTTTCTCGGCGAGAACGACCAGCGCCAACTCGGTGGGGTCTCCGACTGGTTGCGGATATCCCTCATCGCTGACGACGACAACCGCATCACTGCACAACGCCATCGCGGTGAATGCGCTCGTGAGAGTGAATGGTTCGTCATGTTCATGACGTTCGATGCGACCCTCAAACGAATAACCCTCACCGGAAACAGCATGCTCTCTGTTTTGGATAACCAGCGAGCGTGCAGTCATCTGGTTGAGTGTGAGAGTTCCTGTCTTGTCCGAACAAACAACACTGGTGCAACCGAGCGTCTCGACGCTGGCGAGTCGCTTGACGATTGCGTTCTTCTTCGCCATGCGAGCAACGCCGAGTGCGAGTGTCACAACGGTGACGGCCGGTAGGCCTTCGGGAATGGCCGCCACCGCAAGAGCGACCGCGGTGAGAAACAGTTGTCCGAACGAATCGCCGGAGATGAGTCCGATGATGAAGACCAGAGCAACGATGATGCCAGCGAGAATCGCCAAGTGATGAGCCAAGTCGTCGAGTTGTTTTTGAAGGGGAGTGCGCTCGACATTTGTCGCTCGTAACAATCCAGCAATGCGACCGATCTCGGTGTTCATGCCAGTAGCCGTGACGATGTACTCGCCTCGACCACGGGTAACGGTTGTGTTCTTGTATGCCATGTTCGATCGGTCACCAAGAGGTGCATCGACTCGCGTGACGACTTGGGTGTTCTTCTCTGAGGGGTGGCTCTCCCCGGTGAGTGCAGACTCTTCAATCTCGAGATTTGCTGCGAGGAGAAGTCTTCCGTCGGCTGGAACGCGATCACCAGCTTCAATGAGAACGATGTCGCCAGGGACAAGTTCGGAAGTTGTTACTTCGACGACATTGCCGCCTCGCCGTACCTTCGCATTTGTCGTAAGCATTTTTCGAAGGGCCTCGAGTGATGCTTCAGCTCTGTTCTCTTGAATGAATCCGATCGTCGCATTGGCGACGACCACAATCAGCACGACTATTGGTGTCTTCAGCTCGCCAGAAACCACGAAACTTATAAGCGCCGCTGCGAGCAAGATGATGATCAGTAAATCCTTGAACTGCGCGACGTACCGCTTCCAAGCTGGAACGCGTGGAGCCTCGGCGAGTTTGTTCTCGCCGTGGACAGAACGGCGCTCAACCACTTGGCTATTGCTTAGTCCGGTCGGTGGTGATACATCAAGGTTGTGAACGACATCATCCGCAACCGAACAATGAGGTAGCGAAACTGCTCGGTCTTTCAGTGCAGGTGCATTCATAAAGGGTCTCCTTCGGGCTATGTGCTCCGAAGGTCTCTCCCGGCCGCGTGGCCTGCATCGCCGGACGATGTGTCGTATTGACGACGATGCGCTGAGTGGGATACTCCCCTTCGCTCTCAACTTTAGGGTGGGGTAGCGCTGTCAATCAACGTTTGCCTCGAAAAAGTGACTCCTATGCTGAGTCGCCATGCCTTCAGAAGACGAAAATCTCGAAAACCAGACCGGTGGAAGGCACCCCAACGTTGAGCGAGTCGTTGCGTTTGCGCAGTCATCTGGCCTGACCCTTGAGGTTCGGCGATTTCCCGAGGGGACAAAGACCGCGCAAGATGCGGCAAACGCGATCGGTGTGTCCGTCGGACAAATCGTCAAGAGCTTGGTGTTCGGTGTTGATGACGAAATCGTGATGGCGCTTGTCAGCGGGTCGAATCAGTTGGATGAGAAGAAACTTGCTGCAGCTGCAGGTGGCAAGAAGTGCTCACGAGTCGACGCAGACGCGGTTCGAGCGGCTACTGGTTTTCCAATTGGTGGCGTGCCCCCGTTTGGTCACACAACCCAACTGCGTGTATTTGTCGACCCGGACTTGTTGCAGTACGACGAAGTGTGGGCTGCAGCAGGAACGTGGAACGACAACTTCGGTGCTGCGCCTGCTGACATCGTGCGCGTCGCCGGTGGCGTGGTCACTGACCTGAAGCGCGCCTGAAGCGCACTTTCACTCGGGAACCATTGACAGCAGGGCGGCCCGCAGTCGTGGAAGCCGCCTGTTTGAAGTGAGTTCTTGAACGGCCACTTCGATGGTGGCAGCCACAAGGAGTCGCGCTGTCTCTGTCGGTGTTGCGGTCACCGTCCTGA
>JBJTGC010000112.1:0-4758 GCA_046093725.1 Actinomycetota bacterium | reverse complement strand
GTTCGTGATGATGTGGACAGGTGGCGCGTTGCTCATCTCACGAGTGATTCTGAACGGACCGGGCGAACGCGACTTGCTCGATGCATTACGTGCATGGGCACGCATCGGATCACCACTCATGGTCGGCATCATCGGTACCGGACTCTTTCAAGTGTGGAGACTTGATGGAACGAGCATTCTCAATTCAAGTCACGGTCGATTAATTATTGTCAAGACTCTCGTTGTTGTGCTTCTTGTGATGGTTGAGTTTGCAGTACGTCAATTCATCATGGAGAGATTGCATCGTGCTCGAGTACTTCCCTCACGAGCTGTCGCACGTCTACAACGTCCGGCAACAGTCCAATTGGCACTGTCCGTCGTCATCCTTGGCATGTCGTCATGGCTTCTCACCATGCGACCTCCGTATGTTCAGCCCGAAGAGCGAACTGACGCGACCGAGTATGCGGTAACGCAACGATTGACAAGCGAAGACGGTTTCGATGTCACAGTGTCGTTGAGTCCGGGAACCGTTGGTCCTCAAGAAGTGTTGGTCGAGTTGTTCAAGCCCGCTCGCATTCAACAATTCCAAGTTCGCTTCATACCAGCTGACCCCACCATCAATGGTCTCGTCATCAACGTGCCACTTCGCAGGCCTGGCGCCGCAAAGGTGTCCATTGACTCTGGTTTCGGAATTCCAACTGTTGGTCAATGGCGTGTTGAAGTGTCGGGCACCACCACAACAGGTGACCTTGAGACGTTGCGCGCAAACTTCCAGATCACCGACGGCTCTGCTACACCCACCGCCAACACCGTCACTGACACCACTGCACCAGGCGCAGCGACTGACGGCTCAACGACGACAGTTGCCGAGTCGACCACCACCACTGCCGGCTAGTCACCTTTTACGCTCGCCGTTGCTCGCGCAGGTGGGCCGTTCTCACCCCGTCGCACTAGCGTTTCCCACGTGACTGAATCAGCCGCCCCCTCCATGCAGGACAAAATCGCCGACCTCCGCGATCGTCAGCAACAGGCCGTCAATGCCGGAAGCCCACGGTCTGTCGAGCGCCAACATGAGAAGGGCAAGATGCTGGCCCGCGAGCGCATTGAGTATCTGGTCGACCCGGGTTCATTCCACGAACTCGACATGCTCGCTCGTCACCGCGCTCATGCAGCTGGGCTTGAAGAGCGCCCGTATACCGACGGCGTCATCACAGGTTGGGGCACCGTCGACGGCCGCAAAGTATTTCTCTTCAGCCAAGACTTCACCGTGTTCGGTGGCGCACTTGGTGAAGTGTTCGCCGAGAAGATCCACAAACTCATGGACTTGGCGCTGAAGGTCGGGGCACCGGTCGTAGGTCTGAATGATGGTGCTGGTGCACGTATTCAAGAAGGTGTGGTGTCGCTCGCTTCGTACGGCGGAATCTTCCATC
Organism: Actinomycetota bacterium; assembly: GCA_046093725.1. Classification (GTDB taxonomy): domain Bacteria; phylum Actinomycetota; class Acidimicrobiia; order Acidimicrobiales; family Ilumatobacteraceae; genus UBA2093. Next base: position 3,349 of record JBJTGC010000112.1, on the reverse strand, counting down.
GCAATGTGCAGTCCTCCGGTGTCATCCCACAGATCTCCGTCATCCTCGGGCCGTGTGCAGGTGGTGCGGTGTACTCACCAGCAATGACCGACTTCATCTTCATGGTGCGTGAGTCAAGCCACATGTTCATCACTGGTCCCGATGTGGTGAAGACAGTCACCGGTGAAGATGTCACGCTCGAAGAGTTGGGTGGCGCCATGAGCCACGCTGCAAAGAGCGGTGTTGCGACTTTCGTGTCAGATGATGAAAAGGCATGTCTCGACGACGTGCGTTACTTACTCTCATTTCTCCCACAGAACAATCTCGAAGAGCCACCAGCATCGCCGTCAAGCGATGATCCTGACCGCTCATGTGATGCGCTTCGTGACATTCTCCCCACTTCGCCAAACCAGCCATATGACATGAAGAAGGTCATTCGTGAAGTTGTCGACGATGGCGAATTCTTCGAATACTTCCCCCATTGGGCAAAGAGCATCGTGTGTGGTTACGCACGCGTTGATGGCATGCCGGTTGGTGTCGTGGGTAACCAGCCGATGGCGTTTGCCGGCGTGCTCGACATCGAAAGCAGTGAGAAAGCAGCGCGATTTGTTCGCACCTGTGATGCCTTCAACATTCCGTTGCTCACGTTCGTTGACGTGCCCGGATTTCTCCCAGGTGTGAACCAAGAGCACGAAGGCATTATTCGCCACGGTGCGAAGTTGCTGTACGCGTTCTGCGAAGCCACCGTTCCACGCATACAGGTCATCACACGCAAGGCCTACGGCGGTGCGTATGTGGTTATGAATTCGAAGTCCATCGGTGCTGACCTTGCGTATGCATGGCCCACTGCTGAGCTCGCAGTCATGGGCCCCCAAGGTGCCGTGGAAATCGTGTACCGCCGCGAGCTACAGCAATCGGCCGACCCTGTTGCGCGTCGCGCCGAGTTGGTTGCCGAATACACCGAGAAGTACGCCAACCCGTATGCCGCTGCAGAACGCGGATATGTGGACGATGTCATCGACCCGGCCGACACGCGTCGCAAGGTCATCGCTGGCTTCCGCATGTTGCAGACAAAGCGCGAAGAACTTCCACGCCGTAAACACGGCAACATGCCGCTGTAAGGAGCTCTTGTGTCTGACTCATCAAATGAATGGCCACCGCCAGCACCGCAGCCTGCACCGCAGAATTCGCAACCAACCACCGCATATGCGTCGTTTGGATGGCGCTTCGTTGCCCACATCTTCGATGCAATCATGTTGTACGTGGTCGAAATTCCGTTCAGCATCGTGGCCGAGCTCGTCGGAGGCGGAACGGGTGACCTCATCAACATCATCGGACTCGTCATTGCCGTGTACATGTTTTGCTATTGGACAGGCTCACAAGGCGCTACTCCGTTACGGCGCACCATCGGAGTTCTCATCATCGATGAAACAGACGGCACCTACATCGGAACTCGTCGTGCTTTCACTCGCTGTGTCGTCAGCATCATCTCGGGTCTGGCTCTTCTCATCGGATACATCTCGATGCTGTGGAACCCACGCAAGCAAACGTGGCATGACCGCGCAGCCAAGACCGTCGTGGTGAAGATGTGAAGATCGTCGTTGATTCTTCAGCAAGCGCCGAAGAGGCGGCAGCAATCGTCGCAGCCATAGAGCACCTCTGGCCAAAGCCGACGGTGGCAACTGGGGCAAGAAACGGCAACGCAACGAGCTGGCGCTTCAGCGGACGATGGTGGGCAACATCTCACGTTGCTCGTCGCGGTCGTCCAACTCGCTGACTCGACCCATGACGACCAGCGCTCCCCTTCACGGTCTGCGCGTCATCGACCTATCGACAGTTCTCGCTGGTCCGAACTGCGCGCGGTATCTCGCGGACTTTGGTGCAGATGTCATCAAAATCGAACGACCCGACACGGGCGACAGTCTCCGCAACATGGGGTGGCGAGACCCACGCGATGAATCGGGAATTTGGTGGAAACTCGTCAACCGCAACAAGCGAACCGTCGCTCTCGACCTGAAGGCAGACACTGATCGTGAGGTGTTTCTTCGATTAGTGAAAGACGCTGATGTGCTCGTCGAGAACTTTCGACCAGGCACACTCGAGCGACTGGGGCTCGGACCTGACATCTTGCACGGCATCAACCCGCGTCTTGTCATCACACGCGTCACGGGTTTTGGGCAAACCGGGCCATATTCGGCACGCCCCGGTTTTGCGTCGGTGGCTGAGTCGATGTCTGGGCTCGCAGCAATCAGTGGCGAACCAGACGGCCCCCCGACGCTTCCCGCTATTGCCCTCACCGATGAAGTCACAGGCATCGTCGCTGCATTCGCCACCATGGTCGCGCTGCATTCCAAGACCGGGCAGGTCGTCGACGTCTCGTTACTTGAGAGCGTCTTCCAAATCATGGGACCACTCATTTCCGTGTGGTCGCTCCGCGGCGAAGAACAACAACGCATGGGATCACAAATTCCTTTCACTGTGCCGCGTGGTGTGTACGAGTGTTCCGACGGCAAATTCCTCGGTGTGTCAACGTCCAGCGACACAGTGGCAAAACGAGTGATGGCACTTCTCGGTTTCGAAGGTGACGAACGATTCGCCACTTTCCAAGGACGCGTGGAACATCGCGACATCCTGCATGAAGCAATGCAGAAGTGGTGTGCCACACGAACACAGCAGCAAGCTATGGATGAGCTCGAGAGGGCTGAAGCAGCAGCTGGTCCCATTCTTTCGATGAGCGACATCGCTCATGATCCCCACTACTCTGCGAGAGACGCAATCGTCTCTGTCGACGGAACACCGATGCAGGGTCTACTTGCGAAGTTGTCCGCAACTCCGGGCCTTCTCAAGTGGGCTGGTCGTCGTGCCGATGCCGATGGAGATGACATTCGCAGAAATGGGTGGGGACACGATGACACTTGATCCACGAACGTGGGGTCGCGGCCCGCAAGTACTTGCACTCACCTCCATCGGAACATTTCTTGTCTCTCTTGACTCGAGCATCACCACGGTTGCCTTCCGTGACATCGTCGGTGACTTCGGCGAAAGTGAGCGACAACTACTGGCGTGGATCTTCTCTGGTTACAACATTGCCTATGCCGCTGGCTTGTTGACGGCCGGTCGTTTCGCAGATGTCTACGGACGCAAGAAAAGCTTCCTGCGTGGTCTCGCTATCTTCAGCATCGGGTCAGTGCTGTGTGGCTTCGCTCCTTCTGCATTCGTGTTGGTGCTCGCCCGTGTGTTGCAAGCAATCGGCGGTGCGATTCTCGCGCCGGCATCTCTCGCCTTGGTCCTGCCCGAGTACCCGGTTGAGAAGCGAGCGGCAGCACTGGGAATTTGGGGTGCTGTTGGCGGCCTTGCCGCAGCGGTAGGG